>CBDVBL010000034.1:0-10074 GCA_965372205.1 uncultured bacterium | reverse complement strand
CGACAGGATCTCCGCCTATGACTGGATTTTGCCCAACGGCATTCCCGGCAAGGGTAAGATCCTAAACTCAATGTCTCTTTTCTGGTTTGCCCATACGAATCAATTATTCCCGAATCATCTCGTAACCGGTGAATTCGATTCCTTCCCGGAGCCTCTGAAGAAATACAAATATCTTGATGGGCGATCGATGATCGTTAAGAGAGCTGAAAGGATAGACATTGAGTGCGTGGCCCGGGGATATTTAATAGGCTCAGGGTATCGGGATTACATGAGATTTCTCGGGGATTCGGACTCGCAGGAGAAAGTCGATCTCTATGGCAATGAACTGCCCGCCGATCTGAGGATGGCCGATAAACTTCCCGCTCCCGTTTTTACCCCCGCCACAAAGGAGGAAGATGGACACGACCTGAATATATCGTACTCTGATGTCGTGAACATTGTCGGAAAAGAGCTGGCATCGAAGCTCCGGGACGCTACCCTGGCCATATACACAAAAGCTTTGGGATTTGCGTTGTCGCGCGGAATAATAATAGCGGATACTAAATTCGAATTTGGCTTTATCGACGGGGAACTGACTTTAATAGATGAGATCCTCTCTCCTGATTCGTCGCGATTCTGGCCTGTCGCTTCTTATAAACCGGGCGCTAATCCGCCATCGTTCGATAAGCAGTTCATCCGTGACTGGCTCGACGGCACGGGCTGGGACAAGAATTCGACTCCGCCGGCCATGCCCGATGATATTGTCAAAAAAACACTGGAGAAATACAAGCAGGCACACAAGATGATAATCGGCCGTGATATTGATTGAGGAGAGGCGGGATGAGAATAAAGCGAGCGCTGTTGACCGTTTTCGATAAGACAAACATTATAAACCTGGCACGGAAGCTAAGAGAATACGAGGTCGAGTTAGTATCCACCGGCGGCACCATGAAAGCGCTCCGCAATGAGGGAATAGAGGTTAAATCGGTTTCGGATATAACCGGATTCCCGGAAATACTCGATGGTCGTGTCAAGACACTGCATCCCAAGATTCATGGGGGGATTCTGGCTCTCCGAGATAAGGGAGGGCATATCTCACAGCTTAGCCAGCACGGTATCGTTCAGTTCGACCTGGTTGTTGTGAATCTATATCCATTCGAGGAGGTTATAGCCAGAGGCGACATATCCGAAGAGGAGGCGCTTGAGAACATCGATATTGGCGGGCCGACGATGATCAGGTCGGCGGCGAAAAATTATCAATCTGTTTGTGTCATAACCTCGCCGTCCGAATATGACCTTCTAATAGAAGAACTCACCTCCGGGAGTGGGCTGACGAGCCCGGAATTCCGCCAGAGAATGGCCAGTATCGCCTTTTCCCGAACGGCCACCTACGACACAGCCATAACAACTTATTTTAGAAAAGATGATCCGGATCTTCCCGGATCACTCAACCTTGCCTATGACCTGAAATCATCTTTGCGCTATGGAGAAAATCCCCACCAGAAAGCGACGCTGTATACTATAAAGGGATACCCGTACTCATCCGTTGCATCGGGAGAACTGCTTTCGGGAAAGGAACTTTCATTCAATAATATCCGGGACCTGGAGGCGGCTCTACAGATGGCTCTGGATTTCGAGGAGCCGTTTGCGGCAGTGATCAAACATACGAATCCGTGCGGAGCCGCAGTGGGTGAAAGCCTTGCCGACGCATATAAAAAAGCCCTGGCATCCGATCCGTTGTCGGCATTCGGCTCGGTGATTGCTCTTAACCGCAGGGTAAATATGGAAACGGCAGAGCTTCTTCATGAAACTCCCTTCATAGAATGTATCCTTGCTCCTGGTTTCGAGAACAAGTCTCTTGCGCTTTTACAAGAGAAAAAAAACCGGCGGCTTCTCGATATAGGTGGATTGAAAAGACCACCCGAAAACGAGTTCGAATTGAGTCCGATCAGCGGCGGCATCCTCACGCAGTCTCCGGATCGGAGGGAGATACACGAGAATGATCTACATATCGTGACCCGAAACCAGCCAACCAGGGAAGAAATTGCCGAGCTACTTTTCGCCTTCAAGATAGTCAAGCATATAAAATCGAATGCGGTTGTTATCTGTAAGAATAAGGCCACAGTCGGTATCGGTCCGGGGCAAACATCGCGAGTAGACTCATCTATGATCGCCGTTCGCAAGGCGGGAGATCGGGCCAAGGGCGCGGTAGCCGCATCGGATGCCTTTTTCCCCATGCCGGACGGCCTGGAAGTACTCGCAGAAACCGGGGTTAAGGCGATTATTCAACCCGGGGGCTCGAAAAAAGACCCGGAAGTGATAGAGGCCGCGGACAGGCTGGAGGTGGCCATGGTCCTTACCGGAATAAGACATTTTAAGCACTAAATAGTTTTCCACAAGCGTTGTGGAAAAATATCTCTTGTATTCTGGAGATAATCTTTTATTTAATGTAGCAGGAGGGTTTCTGCGACAGCAAAATCCAAATTGAATCATGACCTTGATGAAAGACAAAAAGATTCTCCTGGGCGTCAGCGGCGGTGTCGGCGCTTTTAAAGCCTGCGAACTGTTGAGGCTGTTCGTCAAGGCCGATGCGACGATTCGGGTGATCATGACGAAGGCGGCCTCGGAATTTATCACACCATTGTCGTTTCAATCTCTCGGCGCCGAATCCGTTTCCGTGAATATGTTTCATGAAAAAAGAGATAGTCTCGAACACATAAGCTGGGCCGATTGGGGTGACATCCTGGTCATAGCCCCGGCGACCGCCAATATAATCGGCAAACTGGCCAATGGTATTGCGGACGAGATATTGTCAACGCAGGCTATCGCATATGACGGGCCGATATTGATCGCCCCGGCCATGAATGTCAAGATGTACAACAACAAGGCCGTCCAGAAGAATATATCGTATCTCCGATCCATCGGAGCCCACTTCATCGGGCCTGAGGTAGGGCAACTGGCATCGCTGATAACCGCCGCCGGCCGCATGGTCGAACCGGAGGTAATCTTCGTCAGAGCCAGGCAGATTCTGCTGGCAAGGAGTGAACTCTCGGGCAGGAAAGTTGTGGTCACCGCCGGACCTACCAGCGAACCACTGGATCCTGTCAGGTATATATCGAATTATTCGTCGGGAAAGATGGGTTATGCTCTGGCCGATGCGGCGGCAGGTTTCGGCGGGGATGTTGTCCTGATTTCCGGGCCGACCAACTTAGCAGCTCCGCCCGGTGTCAAGCTTGTCTCCGTGCAAACCGCGTCCGCTATGCAAAATGCCTTGCGTAAGCATTGCCGCGGGGCGGATTATCTCTACATGGCGGCAGCGGTCGCCGATTATAGACCCTCGAGTTATCAGAAACAGAAAATCAGACGATCGAGTCATTCTATGAAGCTTGATCTGAAGCCTGTTCCCGATCTTTTAAGATCGCTGGGCAGGAGCCGTCCCGGAGTTGTAGTGGGATTCGCGCTGGAAACGGAGAATCTGGAAGCCCGGGCTCTGGAGAAGATGCGTGCTAAAAAGATCGATATGATAGTGGCCAATAATCCAACCGAAAGGGGTGTGGAGTTCGGCTCCGATTTCAACAGGGTGATTATTTTTTCACGCGGCGGGAGACGGCTTAAGCTTGAACCTATGCCTAAATTCGAGGTGGCCGTAAATATTATTGAGGAATCGCTGAAAGTCAAAACAAGAAGTGGCGCCGGAAGAAAAAAATAGATTCAGGCAGTATCTTCTGCAGCAGAAAGAGCTTGGCATTGATGAGATTTATCTACCGGTCTCCACGAGACCCCGTCCGCCGGCGCCCGTGAAGCGGCTCAGCATAGACAGGTTCAAGGAGTCCGAGACGCTCGAGCAGCTCGAGATGACGATAAACACCTGCCAGAAATGCCCTCTCGGAAAGAGCCGCACCAGGTTTGTTTTCGGGGTGGGAGATCCTCATGCAAAAATCATATTCATAGGTGAGGCACCCGGAAGGGATGAGGATATCAAGGGTGAACCGTTTGTCGGCCGGGCCGGAAAGCTTCTGGACAAGATGCTGCCCGAGGTGGGATTGAGGCGGGAAGATGTCTATATAGCCAATATATTGAAATGCCGTCCCCCCAATAATCGCGACCCTCAGCCGGAAGAGATAGACGAATGCGAACAACATCTGTTAATGCAGATTAAGCTCTTAAAGCCGAAAGTAATCTGCTGCCTGGGGCGAATCGCCGCGCAGACACTTTTGAAAACTACCATGACGCTGGGCGCCATGCGGGAGCGATGGTTTGATTATCATGGCATCAAATTTATGGTTACTTATCATCCCGCGGCGCTCTTGAGGACGAACGCCTACACGCAGGCGACCATGGATGATCTCCGCAGGCTGGTTGACGAGGTAAAGTAAATTTAAACTGAAACGAAGATAGTGGCTAATACCAAGGATAAAATCCCGCCGCAGGCGATAGAAGCCGAGCAGACAGTGCTGGGAGCGATCCTTCAGCACCAGGAAGCCCTGCATACCGGCATCGAAATGCTCAAAGAGGAGAGTTTCTATCTGCCAAAGCACAGAAAGATTTTCTCAGCCATAAGGAAATTGTATGATACGTCCATGCCGGTGGATCTTATCACCGTTCCCGATGAGCTTTCCAATCGAGGTCAGCTGGAGGATGCGGGCGGGCGAAGGTATCTTCTGGATCTGGTCGATACGGTTGTAACTATCGCGAATCTCGAGCATCACATACGTATAGTCCGGGAGGCGGCGGTGAAGAATCAGCTGATAAGCGACTGCAGCGATATAATCAGCCGATGTTACGATACCGGCAATACCGCCGATGAGCTTCTTGATTATTCGGAAAGGAAGATCTTTTCTATCAAGGAAGAATCTCTGCAGGGGGATTTTGTGACGCTTAAAGAAATCCTGCCTCAGACGTTCGAGCAGATTGAAGATTATTCGAAACGAGAGGGGCATGTAACGGGCATCCCGACAGGATTTCCGGAGCTCGATTCTCTGACTTCCGGTTTCCAGAATTCAGAGCTCATAATCATCGCCGGGCGGCCATCCATGGGCAAGACCGCCTTTGCCCTGAATGTTGCAGAAAACGTCGCTGTAAATAAGGAAGTGCCGGTATGCATCTTCTCCCTGGAGATGGCCAAGGAACAGCTGAGTCAAAGACTCTTGTGCAGCCGCGCCAGGATTTCATCGCATCAGTTGCGTACCGGAAGAATCGCCGATCACCAATGGACCAATCTCTCGATCGCCGTCGGGCCGCTGTCGGAAGCCCCGATTTACCTTGACGATTCGGCTTCTCTGGCCGTGATGGAGATTCGGGCTAAGGCCAGGAGGCTCAAACTCAAATTTGATATCGGTCTTGTGATCGTTGACTATCTACAGCTTGTAAGGGGGCACAGTGATGCGGAGAGCAGACAACAGGAGATCACCTATGTTTCTCAATCACTGAAAGCGCTGGCCAGAGAATTGAAGATACCGGTGATAGCGCTTTCCCAGTTATCCCGGCAGGTGGAGACGAGGGGAAGCGATGCCCGACCCAAACTCTCCGATCTGCGCGAATCCGGAGCCATCGAGCAAGATGCCGACTTGGTAATCTTTATTCACAGGCCGCTGGATGATGAAGGCCATCCGGGCAATATCGCTGAGATTAGAATCGATAAGCAGAGAAATGGCCCAACCGGTATCATAAAGCTCGCTTTCGTTAAGGAATTTGCCCGCTTCGAGCTTCTTGATACGTATCATGGCTCGCCTTATCAGGCTGAACCGGCAGGATGATCCTTGCCTGAAACTTCATACTGCCTTATATTCGCCGATCATAAAGCATGTATGATGGCTGAGGGGGATAATTGACGATCGTTTCGATTCTGGGCAGAAGAGGCATAAATTTCGTAAAGCAGGTCGGAGAGCTATCTATCCTCGCCTGGCGTCTTATTAAGGCCTTGCCGTTAATGGTGAAAAATCCTCACCTGACATCGGAACAGATGCTCTTTATGGGTGTCAATTCCCTGCCACTGGTCATTTTTACATCGGTGTTCACAGGCGCTGTATCCGCGGTGCAAGCAGCTTACCAGTTTCAGAATTTCATTCCCATGCGATACCTCGGCACAGCAGTGGGTAAAGCGGTGATAATCGAGTTGGGCCCGGTATTGACCGCGCTGGTCGTAGCGGGAAGAGTCGGGGCTTCTATCGCTGCCGAATTAGGAACCATGCGCGTAACAGAGCAGATTGATGCCCTGGAAACCATGGCCCTGGACCCGGTCAGATATCTGGTGGTTCCGAGATTTCTGGCGGGGATAATTATGTTGCCCGTTCTGACCATTATCGCCGACCTGGTGGCCATACTTGGAGGACTCGCAGTGGCCGTCTGGTTTCTCGATTTGACCTCATATACCTTCTTAAACGGCGTCAGACTGTTTTTCGATCTACAGGATCTATTCGCCGGTCTGGTCAAGTCAATCGTGTTTGGTGGTATCATAGCTCTCATAGGATGTTTTCAAGGTTTCAGAACCCTCGGCGGCGCTGAGGGTGTCGGCTTTTCGACCACCAGGGCGGTTGTGGTATCATCGATCTTGATACTCTTATCCGATTACTTAATCGCGTCCATTATTTTCGGATGAGCGTTTATTATTGAGGGAACGATGTTATGGTTGAAATCGTCGATCTTCACAAATCATTCGGAGATAACAAGGTTCTCGACGGCGTGAATCTAACCATAAATACGGGCGAAACATTGACTATAATCGGGCGCTCCGGGGAAGGTAAATCGGTTCTCTTGAAGCACATTATAGGATTACTGAAACCCGATTCCGGCATTATCAGAATCGATGGCGACGATATAACCAGATATAGCGTTTCGCAGATGGTGAATCTTCGGAAACGGTTCGGCATGCTTTTTCAGGGATCAGCCCTGTTTGACTCTATGACCGTCGATGAAAATGTCGGGCTCGGGTTACGGGAGCACAACATTTATCCGGAGGGAAAAATCAGGCGGATTGTCGCCGAAAAATTGACTCAGGTGGGCCTCCAGGACGTTGAGAGTATAAAACCTGCAGAGCTTTCCGGTGGCATGAAAAAGAGGGTGGGACTTGCCAGGGCAATTGCCATGAACCCGGAGTTCGTTTTGTATGACGAGCCGACCACAGGTCTCGATCCAATTATGGCCGACGCAATCAACGAACTGATTATTCACATGAAAAATACTCTGACCATCACATCCATTGCCGTCACTCACGATATGGTTTCGGCCTATAAGATTTCGGACCGGATAGCCATGCTCTATAAGGGGAAGATCATTATTGAGGGCACTCCGGACGAAATAAAAGGCTCCGACTCTGAGACCGTCCAGCAATTTATCACGGGCAGCGCACGCGGGCCGATTACCGATGGAACAGGAAATATCGAGGCCGGCGGTAAAGAATAATCGGTGGGAGCCGAATAAAAAATAGGTTGTAAATAATCGCCCTTTGACATATCATTCGCAGGATGGTAATTAGTGGATACGACTTTAGAGAGCAGAAGCACCGGATTTAAAGAGAACATGCCCCTTTTTGGATTTCTCACTAACGACATCGGCATCGATCTCGGTACCGCCAATACTCTGGTTTATGTAAAAGGGCAGGGGATTGTTCTCAATGAGCCTTCGGTAGTGGCGTTGGAGAAGCGCACCGGCAAGGTTCTGGCAATCGGTATCGCGGCCAAAGAGATGCTGGGCCGCACTCCTTATGAAATCTCCGCCATACGCCCGATGAAAGACGGCGTTATTGCCGATTTCGAGATAACCGAGAGAATGCTGGCGGATTTCATAAGACGAGTTGTCAAGCACAGATACCTGATGAAGCCACGCATCGTGATTTCCGTCCCCTCGGGCATAACCGAGGTGGAGAGGCGAGCAGTCAGGGATTCGGCAGAGAATGCCGGGGCTCGCGAGGTTTATCTCCTTCCTGAACCGATGGCGGCTGCCATCGGGGTCGGCCTGCCGGTCGATCAGCCATCCGGCTCTATGGTTATCGACATAGGAGGCGGGACGTCTGAGATCGCCGTTATCGCTTTAAACGGAATCGTCAATAATACCTCGATCAGGATCGCGGGAGACGAGATGGATGAGGCTATCGTTAGCTACTTGAAAAAAAATTACAACCTCCTGATCGGCGAGCGAACTGCAGAGGAAATCAAGTGGAAAATCGGATCGGCATATCCATTGGAAAAAGAAGAATCCATGGAGGTCAAGGGCAGGGATTTAATTGCCGGTGTTCCGAAGACATTGAAGATTACATCGGCCCAGATTCGGGAAGCTCTGGCCGAACCAATAGCTGTCATCGTGGAGGCGGTCAGGCAGGCGCTGGAGCAGACCCCGCCGGAGTTGGCCTCGGATATTCTCGATCGTGGCATCATCATGACCGGTGGCGGCGCTCTCCTGCACGGGCTTGATAAGAGATTACGTCAGGAGACAAATCTGCCTGTAATCGTGGCCGATGATCCGCTCACCTGCGTGGCTCGTGGAACCGGCAAATGCCTCGAGGATTTACGTCAATATTCAAAAGTCCTTTCCAAGTCGCGTCGCGGCTAATTATAATCCCATAAATTATAATTAAACCCGATTACTCTTTTTGGGGTCAAATCAGTTGGATGCAATGAAGATTGGAGACCGGAAGGGGAAGATAAGCGATGAGATTTTCAATGATGCTGTTGTCAAATACCGGGAGAGGATTTTCCTGGTGATTTTGAAATACGTCAGGAATAGAGAGGACGCTAAAGATTTGACTCAGGAAGCTTTCATAAAAGCCTACCGCTCCCGGGGATCATTTCGCGGAGATTCGAGTCTGTATACATGGATTTTCAGGATAGCTGTAAACCTGGCTCTAAATCATAAGACCAGGAGCCACGTATCGTTGCATTCATCGCTTGAGGACTCTCCGGATCTTTATGATACGAGTGACCCGGCCAGTAGCATAACGCGGCAAGAGCTTAATCAAAGGATCGATGAGGCGGTCAGAGAACTGCCCAACAGGCAGAGGATGGCATTTGCTCTTAGATATTACGAGGACCTTCCTTTCGCCAGGGTAGCGGAGAACTTGAGCATCACGGAGGGGGCCGCCAAGGCTAATTATCATCAGGCAGTAAAGAAGCTTCGGGGGAAACTCGTTCCCTATCTCAAAGGTGAAATCTGATGAATTGCAGAGAGTTCCAGGAAAAGACCGATCTCGAATTCAGGCGCAGCGACGTTGAGATGCCGTCGGAATTGAAAAAGCATCTGAAAAGTTGCGATTCTTGCAGCGCCTATTTCGGAGTACTTGCCAGATTGAGGGAATCTTTAAAGAAACAGAGGTTCGAGGTTCTTCCCGGTGAGCTTGACGATATAACTTTTGAAATGATAGCTCAATCGAAACGTCCTTATCCTGAAAAAAGGGGATTTTTCGAAACTGTTTTCAGAAGATTCCCCCGGTGGGGATGGGCGCCTGCAGCTGCTATCGCCGTCATCATATTATTGACTATAGTTCCTGAAATCGGTGAAAGAATCTCTACGATTTATCAATTGGATGAATCGACCGGCGTTACGGAAATCGTAGATGAGTACACCGGAATAGAGTCTGATGATGACTTAGCCCTGGTCGTAGTATCCTTGCTTCAAGACGATGCCGATTTCGAGTGGGCCGCGGGGGAAATGATGATCGATATGGATTATGATGATCTTATCGACGATCTAACCGAAGATGAATTGAGAGCCTTATACGATAAAATCGAAATAATAGAGGGGAGTTCGGGATGAGAACCATTAGATATTTCATCGCGATATTTATGCTATCTCCTGCGGTGGCGTTTGGTCAGCCTGGTCCTGGTCAGGGTCCTGGCTCGGGGCCGATGAGGGAGAAAATCCGTCAGAGGATAAAAACGATTAAGATCTGGCAATTGACTGATGCCGTGGGATTGACCCCTGAGCAATCGGAGAGGTTTTTCCCCGTGTATAACAAGCATCAGGATGCTATGCAAAATCTCGAAAGAGAGAAACACGAAGCCCTCAAACGTTTGAATTCTCTTACCGACGATCCTGACGTATCGGATGATGATATTAATAAAGCCATGATAAGTCTGGGCGTTGGCGTTAAAAAAAAACCAA
>CBDVBL010000033.1:0-10098 GCA_965372205.1 uncultured bacterium | reverse complement strand
GCTACCTAAAAACAGGTGAAGTTTTGCCATCTTCAGCAGCAAAAGAATTATCAATACTCTCAATGATAAAAACCAGAGACTTCTGTCGGCGGGAGTCGAATGATTATATTCCATTGACTTAGTCATGATGAAAAAACCGCTCCCTTCTTACTTGAAAAGAGCGGTCTCAGAGCAGTCCTCTTTTAACCGATTTGACCGATTATGTCGAACATCGGCAGATACATGGCGATAAGTATACCGCCGATTATAGCTCCCATGAAAACAATTATGACAGGTTCGATAATCGAAGTCAAGGCGGCTACCGCAGCATCAACCTCCTCATCGTAAAAATCAGCTATCTTGGAGAGCATCTCGTCAAGACCGCCTGTTTTCTCACCAACCGAGATCATCTGCGTCACCATGGGCGGGAAGACCCCGACCTCCTTCAAAGGCTGGGTGATGGTTTCACCCTCGGCGATCGAAACCATCGATTTCTTGATTGCATTCTGAAGGACCATGTTGCCCGATGTCTTGGCTGTAATTTTGAGGGCATCCAGAATAGAGACTCCGGACGAGAGAAGAGTTGATAGGGTTCGAGTAAACCTGGAAACGGCGCTTTTCCTGATTAAACTGCCCAGAAGCGGCATCTTCAACTTGAAACCATCGAAAAGTAATCTTCCTTTGGGATTTCTCAAAAACATCTTGAAAGCAATTATGGCGACCACCAAAATGAATATCATCAGCAGCATGTTATCCTTCAGGAAATTGGAAAGGCTCAGAATAAACTTAGTCGGCCCCGGCAATTCCGCTCCCAGACCGGAAAACATCTTGGCAAAAATCGGAACGATATACCTCAGCATGGCAAAGGTTACACCCATGGCCACCACCATCACAACGATCGGATAAACCAGCGCCCCTTTAACCTTTCTGATCAGTCTGTCGGATTTCTCCCTGTAGTGGGCCAGCCTGATCAGGATGGTATCGAGGGCACCGCCGATTTCGCCGGCCTCCACCAAGTTGACATAGAGATCATCGAAAACCTTCTTGTGTTTGCTCAGGGCCTCGGAAAGCGTCGCACCTGATTGCACGGCCTCCTTGACTTTAATGATAATCTTACGGAATTCCGCTGATTCCATCTGCGCGCCGAGGATCTCCAGGCACTGCACCATGGGCAGACCGGCCGATATCATGGTGGCGAATTGTCGGGTGAACCGGGATATATCCACTTTCTTTATACCGGAGCCGAATCTAATCTGTATCTGCGCTGGCTTTTTGGATGCACTGGTTATCAGGATCTTATTGGCCCTCAGAAACCTTTCAAGCTCCGCCCTATTCTTCGCCTTCAATTCACCCTGAACCTGCTTCCCTCCTCGCGTCTTGCCTTTATATTCGAATACGGGCATGGGCTACCTCTCAATCTGATGCGCAAAGCTTTTATTTATGCCGCCCTGCGGACCTTGTTTCTGAATCATTTCATCCAATTCCTGGACATTGGACGACCGACCGACGGCATCGTTGTAGTTGATTTTCTTCCTCTTATAAAGATCATAGAGAGATTGATTCATAGTCCTCATACCGAACTTCTGGCCGGCCTGTATCAACGAATACATCTGATGAATCTTATCGTCGCGTATTACTGCCCTCACCGCCGGAGTCGCTATCAGCACTTCCACCGCCAACGACCTGCCGCCGCCCATCTTCGGAATCAATTGCTGACATACTATCCCCTGCAGAACAAATGAAAGCTGAACCCTGACCTGCTCCTGCTGATTGGTCGGAAATACATCCACGATACGGTTGATTGCTTCGGCGGCAGAGTTGGTATGCAGAGTGGCAAACGCCAGGTGGCCGGTTTCGGAAATTATTAACGCCGCCTCCATCGTCTCCAGATCCCGCATCTCACCGATCAAAACAACATCCGGATCCTGCCGCAACGCATATTTCAGCGAGGCTGCAAAACTCTTCGTATCCGAGTGAACTTCCCTCTGATTCACGAGACAATTCTTATGTTTGTGAAGATATTCGATGGGATCTTCAATTGTTATTATATGCAGGTTTCTTTCATCGTTGATCTTATCTATGAGAGCCGCCAGCGTGGTTGATTTTCCTGATCCCGTCGGTCCGGTGATCAGTACCAGGCCACGGGGAAGCTCCCCCAATTTCGGCACCACCTCAGGCAATCCCAGTTCGCTGAACGTCTGAATCATATGAGGAATCTGACGTAATGCCATGGCCACATTGCCTCGTTGCATGTAAACGTTGCAGCGAAATCTGGAAAGCTGCTCTATACCGAAAGAGAGGTCCAATTCCGAATTCTCCTCGAATTTCTGACGCTGTCTCTCATTCATTACGGAATAAGCCAGTTTCTTGGTTTGCTCCGGAGTAAGAACATCATAATCGGTTTTTACCAGTTTGCCGTCTATCCTTAAGACCGGCGGGGATCCTACCGTAGTATGCAAATCGGAGCTTTTCTTCTTAACCATCAATTCGAGAAGTTCACGAAGTGTAACCATAAATATATTTCCTCCCCATTACTTATCGACAACTATTGCCCGGACTTAAAATATCAGATGGTTGTCTCGGCCACGATCTCCTCAATCGAGGTAATACCGCTTCTTAACTTGTCAAGGCCTGCCGATCTTAAGGCCATCATTCCCTCTTTGACCGACTGTTCTCTGAGCTCGGCTGTTGAGGCCCCCTGGACTATCATTTTTTCTATCATGGGAGTAATGGGCATAACCTCAAAAAGCCCCGTGCGGCCCGAATAACCGGCGTTATTGCAGTGCCCGCAGCCTTTACCCTGGAATATCTTCAATCCGGATGCTTCTTCTTTCGTCAGATGGAGCATTTCGAGCATCTGCGGAGTGATCTCCACCTCGTGCTTGCAATAACTGCATATTTTTCTAATCATCCTCTGCGCCATTATGAGTTTCGTGGAGGCGGCCACCAGATAGCATGGAACGCCCATATCCACTAACCTGTTTATGGTGGACGGTGCATCATTGGTATGCAATGTTGAGAAAACCAGATGCCCGGTAAGAGCTGCCTTGATCGCAATATCGGCGGTCTCTTCATCGCGAATCTCGCCCACCATAATAATATCCGGGTCTTGCCGCAAAAACGATCTAAGGCAGGCGGCAAAGGTCAAACCGATGTCAGACCTGACCTGAACCTGATTTATACCTTCAAAATTAAACTCCACCGGATCTTCCGCCGTCATGATATTGACATCAGTCGAATTCAACGTTTTCAAAGCGGAATATAGAGTAGTGGTTTTTCCGGAACCGGTCGGCCCGGTCACCAGAATCATCCCATAAGGGAGATGAATGACCTCATCGAAATTTTTCAGTGCCAGATCCGGGAATCCCAGCTTGGTCATATCGACCATAAGAGACTTAGGATCGAGGATTCTCATGACCACCTTTTCACCGAAAATCGTGGGAAGCACCGAGACTCTCAAATCGACCGTCCTTCCGCCCAATTTGACCTTGATCCTGCCGTCCTGTGGAAGGCGACGTTCAGAAATATCGAGATCGGCCATTATCTTTATTCGCGAGACTATGGCGGCACGATATTTAAAGGGGATCGGCGCCGTCTCCTGAAGAGCGCCGTCAATACGATACCTGATCCTTATGCGTTTCTCATAACATTCGAAGTGAATATCCGAGGCGTCCTTACGAATGGCGTCGGCAATCAATCCGTCCACAAGCTTGACAAGCGGTTTGTCCTGCACCTGCGACTGCAAGTCCTGTTCCGACGGATCATCCTCAGCCTCCTCGACAACCTCCAGCTCAGAAGACATATCTTTTATTATCTCGTTAAGTCCGCCACTGTCCTCATAATATGATTCAATAGCCTTGGAGATTATATTCTCCGGTGAGATAACAGGCTGAATATTGCAGCCCGTTATAAATTTAATAGCATCCAGCACATATATATTATTGGGATCGGAGATAGCCACTATGAGGGTCTTATAAAGCTTTGAGATGGCGATAACATTAAACTTGCTCGCAATATCATACGGAATCAGCTTGACAACTTCAGGGTTCAATTCAATATCGGTTAACCGCAGGGCGCCGATGTGGAGTTGTTTTCCTATGAACTCTGAAATTACGTTCTCGTCGGGCACAGCGCCGATCCTGACGAGGATTTCACCGAGCTTGCCAGCGCCGGTCTCCTGCACCTCGAGAGCTTTCTTTAGTTGGTCCTCGGTAATTTTGCCGGCTTTAACCAGCATCTTACCGAGTTCGAGAGCCATTCTGATACTCCAATGATTAAACTAAGATGAAAACCTTAGGAGTCAGTCTCACTCCTGGAAAATGTCGTCCAGCCTGGCGTCGGCGGAATCGGAGAATTCCTTCCCCAATTCTAATTCGCTTCTTGCACTCTCCGGGCTGCTTTCGAGAATAGCCTTCAGGGTCTCTCCAACCTCCTTCGCGTAAAGCCTGATCATGCCTATAGTTGTGCGGTCATCGAAAATCACGACCAGAATGGTACGCTCGCCGATTAAGGAAATATGAATGTGATCCCGCTTACCCTGATGAAATAAAACCGAGAACTCGGGTTCCCCAACTAATCTTGCGATCTCTTTGGTTGATGCGAAGCTCCCGGCCAGCAATGCGGCCAGTGCGGTAGTGTCGAGAGTATGGGTGAAACCCTGGCGAGTTATCAGGTGCCCGTCCTTATCGACCAAGAGAGCGCATTTAGCCTCGGATTCCTTGATAATGCGAATTAACGCCTTATCGATCTGCTTTATCTGATCCTCATAGAGGACCTGCTGCTCCTGAGACAATGGTGACCTCCTTGTATCCCATGAGATTATTTCTTTCGTTTCCTGAATAAGCTGAAAAGGCCAAACTTTCTCTTCTTGCCTTTCACCTTTCTGCTCTCAGCCATTTGCGGTTTTCCCAGTAGCATCGGGCTCTTTAGACTGAGATCAGAGATTTGAGTCGCCTCCTCATCGAAACCCTCGCTATCAGATAAACCGCTGTAAAATGGTTTATACTGGGAATCGTCTCCCCTTTCACGGTCATCTTCGGCACCCGGATATTTCTGCCCCGCTTCCTCTCCCTCTTTCGTATCATTGATCTCTTCCTTGATCTCTTCCTTTAGCACTGTCTGTTCGATGGCAGAATCGGTACCTTTTTCAACAGACTCCGCAACCGGCTTCGGCTCCTGGTCAGGACTATCGGATACAACCACATTTGTGTGTGTATCCGAATCGGTCTCTATACCGGGGATTGCACGCTGCTGCTCCGGGGGCTGCACGGATGCTTGGTCCGTTTTATCCGCTGATATCTGTGGTGACGATTGCGGAACTGCAACACCCACGGGCTGGGGCTTCACAATTTTCGGCGCTGATTGCGAGCTTTTCCCCACCTCGTCGAGCACCATCTTGCTGATCGTTTTAAGAGTCTTGAAAACGCCGTCGCCTGATGAGGCAACCGCCTCAAAATATGGCAGTCCCCGCGGGTTTAATTTACTCTCAAGTTCAGATATATCCGCGATATTGGGAAGATCCCGCTTATTATACTGGATCACCATCGGCAGCTCACTCATGTCATAGCCATATTCGTCAAGATTATCTTTCAGATTCTGGAGAGACTCGATATTTTCCTGCATCTTATCCTGCTGGCTGTCGGCTACGAAAACAAGACCGTCCACTCCCCGCAATACTAATTTGCGCGTTGCGTTGTAATAAACCTGACCGGGGACGGTATATAATTGAAACTTGGTCGCAAATCCCCGAATTGTCCCCACATTAACAGGCAGAAAATCGAAATACAAAGTCCTGTCGGCATCGGTGGCAAGACTTATCAACTCTCCTCTGGTCTCGGACGGCACCTTCTTAAAAACATATTGTAAATTAGTCGTTTTTCCGGAGAGCCCTGGGCCGTAATAGACGATTTTTGAAATTATCTCCTTAAATGCGTAATTTATCGATGCCATCAGGCTTCTGTCCCTTCTACTGCGATTTTATCTTGGAAATGGCGTTCTTAATCTCCAGCCTTACCATGCCAACATTCACCGCGGGATCAGTTACCACTGTTAATATTCCCACACCCGCATCATTCAGGAATATTTTACCCTGGTCCGCTTCGATCGTTATGCGATCGGGATTCTGCCGATTCAACTTCTGAAGAGCTTTCGATACGTTTGAGACGATTGAAGCGGCCAGTGCCCCGACTGTTTCATCCTCGAGTCGCGAGTCCAGATCGGCAGCGATGATTATGCCATCGGCACCCACCAACATCGACCCCCTGACCCCGGAGGTTTTGTTTAATTCGCCAAGAACATTATACATGAGTAGCCTCCACGCTCTTTACCGATTCTTGCTTCACCGGCTCGTCGAAAATCAGCAGGGCCGGGTATTTGTCTTTCATATATGATGAGATCATTTCTATTGATCGGGAAATACGAACGTTTATAAGATCATCCGCCTTTCGGTCCGCCACGACAATCAAGTAGAAGACCGACGTCCGGGCGACGGTGATCCAGTCCTTACCGGTTTTTACCGATAGGATCTCACATCCAGGATCTACTAGCCTGGCCAGGTTTTTGTCCATAATCTCAACTAAGTTCAAGCCAATGGCCGCATAAAGCCCAGCATCGACACCATCCCGCGGGCTGGTCGCCACAACCAGGCCTTCATGGTCGGCTATGACAGCCCCTTTGACACCAGCGTATTCAGTGAGGTAATCAACTGAAACCTGGAACCTGTCTATCTGGTTTGTTGCTTTCAACCTGTACGCTCCTGTTCCGTGTTTCCCTTGAACTGATTCACCCTCTGCATCAGATCTTCGAGTTTCAATTTCAATGAGCCCATGCTGACATCGTCACGGGCATAAATAACAAGCAAGAAACTCTCTCTAATGAATATCCAGAGTTTCGACGATTGAGTTTCGATGAGGATTTCCCGTGTCTCCCCCAGATCCACCCTCGCGGCTCCTGCCCTTGCTACGTCATAAATGCCTTTTGACAACGCTGCCACTTCTTCTCTTGAATACGAACCATCGAATCGGCCCTCAAGAGCCAATCCTTGATTATTGACGGCCGCGACACCCATAACCCTGGGCAATACCTTAAGAATGCTAATCGCCTCGGACAATGTGAGTTCCTTCTTCTTATTTCCCCCAAAATGGAGATCGGGCATGGCAATATCGGAAAATGAACGGGATGGTTTTTCATCTCTGAGCAACGTCATAAGATTCTTGATGCTTTCATCCTCCGGGTCGGAAGAATAGAGCTTTTCAAGTATCGCCCTGGCCTCGTTTTTCTTTCCATTACGGATCAGAATCTCCGATTCCAGGACATCTATTGTCCGTGTCCTTCCCGAGGAGGCAATCGCCTTGCTCAACTCCTGCCACGCTGAGTCAAAGCTCTGGTAGGCCATGAGTATTTTGGCCATGACAATTCTGGCCGATGCATAATTTGGATGAATCTTCAAACCCCGCAGGCAAACATCCTGCGCTTTTTGGAGGTCACCCTTTTTCCGATATGCCTCCGCCAGCGCCGCGAAAATCTGACTGTTTTCGTCGGTGCCCAGGATTTTTTCGCATTTTGTAATGCGATCGTCTAAGTCAACAGATTCAAACATATTTCCACCCGTAACTAAATTCAACCATATAGATTATCGACAAGCGTTGATGGATATTTAGAGTAAAGTCAAGAGGATCTTATTGCAATCCTCTTCTATAAAAATAAAGCCCGATAAACAGAAATAACATAGACCCGCAACTCGTTATAAGCGTTGCCGGCCGTAAGTCGTATTCATAAACCAGAATCTTAAAAAGATCGAGTAGATGGATGACGCCGCCCGCGGCTGCCATTGCGAATCCTATTATAAAGAAAATCCAGGGGGTTCCCAGGCTGCCACCTCTAAGGGAAATGAAAATGCCGAGGGCCAGGACCAAACAGCCCATAGATACAATAAAGAATATCGATTCCTGCACAAGGCTATAGGTATGAGTCGATACGGCCCCCGCCAGACGAGAGTGTAACAGCACAAAGCCGACTGTCAGACAAACAGCTAATCGATTCATTCTTATTTATCCCTCAACGCCCGCGAAAACTCTTCCTCCAGGCCATATTTAAGTGACAACTGCCTATTTCTATTAATCGTATTCTGGATATTAATCTTTATTTCTGATAGCAATCGCTTGTAGACCTTATTTCCCAGGCTCTTTCTGACTGCATTGAGATAGTCATTTAATAGCGCGTTGAAATTTGATAAAATCTTCCAGATTTTGGCTTCATGGGGGAGTTTTTTGTAAAGTTCTATAAACAAATCAAAATTGATTTGCCCGCCATTTTTGGAGAAACCGCTGCTCAGCAAGGGATAGTAAGCTTTATTCTCCTCAAATGTCTCGGCTATAATCTTCTCCCCCCTGTCTCCCAGTTTTTCGCGAAGGCTTTCGAAAATATACTCGAGGTTGCTTACGTATATCTGTGCAAAAACCTCCGCCAGTGTCTTCTGCTCATCCTCAGTTCCCTGCTTCTTTACCGCTTCCTTTACCGACTTGAGAAGGTTCATTCGAAACAGGTTTGCCAACGCCTTGGATGTGAGAAAACGATCGAGATAACATTCTTCAATAATGCTGGATATCTCTTTGCCGGAACCAACGACCGCCATGACGATAATTTCATTTTTGGACAGCATGAGTTCCTCGGATTTAATGGCCGGGTCGCGCACGAGCTGCACGGTGGTATTATCGGGCGGCAGGATCTTCTTGAACTCCTCCCATTCGTCTATACGCTTGGTGCCCTCCATTATCAAATTCATGGGATTGAGTTCCGTCTGGATTGTATCCTGCGGAGGCACCTGACTTTCCTCGAAATTGAAATTGCCGTCCTTCCACCCGAACAGCCCGAAAACAATCTCCTCGATCTGCATCTTCAGGCACTCGAATATTTCCTCCCGCGTGAAAAGCTTCCTCTCAACCAGCAGCGCGCCTATCTTTTTACCTCCTTTCTGGCCCAGGAGAACCTTATTTAGCTCTTCTTTGGATATCCTTCCTTTTTTCAGCAGGAGATTGCCAAAAAGATCCTGTTCGTCATTGGATGATGCATATATTAATGACCCATTCCGGAAGTAGATCTGGCGCTGCGACTTATCCTTGCCGACAATTAAAACCCCGGTTTTCTTTGAGGTAAAGATCAATTGAAATATGTCGGGCAGCGATACGGTCTTGAGATTGCCGGTGAAACTCAACTTTATTCCCTCTCGTTGATGACTTTTCTCATCGTTCTGACCTTCAGCTCAGAGCCGAAATCAGCGATTTCGAATCCGCCGCAAATCGATGTCGAATAGACCCTGTTTTCTGAATGGGTCAACTCCGATCGGCTCCGGGGCATGGCATTAGATGAGCGATCCGGTGAGAAAACGACCAATTCAGGATTCAAACCGCTTATCAGCTTCCTGCATAAATTTTGTGAATACGCGCTCCAAGGCATCTCCAGAAGTCTCACCTTCTCCTCGGCTCGAAATCCTGCCAAAATTCGCGGATTTGACCAGGCCGCAAATATCAATATGCCATCCCCCGCATCAATTTGCAGAGCCGGAAGAGCATTCTCCTCTTCTTCTTTATCGGATTCACCCCATACAACCTTAATGCTCTCGGGAAGACCCTCACTTACCATATTATCCTCCGTTCCATCTGCGGCTTCAGGATAGCTGTTTAACAGGTAAGCAAGGCTGTCGGCAGCGATGAGCCTCGGCGAAAACGCCTCTTTCAGCTCCAGCACATCGGGAGAATCCGCTGTAGCGGAAAAAAGGTAATCAAGCCGCCCACCGTAGAAATCCAGAATGTGGGGAATCAATGCTCCATTAGGATTATCCTCGGGTCTAAAGCAATCGTAGCTGGCCACGGTCGTGCCCTGTGCATTAGAATATATCCAGGCGCGGTTCCGGCCGATCTCTATGAATTCCAGCTTCCACGAAGGTTTGCTCTCGACAAGACCGGACCAGACAACGATGCTAAACATCGCCAGGCCGATTGTAATTCCTGTCCTGCTTAGCCGACGTCGGATAATTATCTCATATCCTACATATAATAATAACCAATAAAAGGCTATTTGTGGCCACCCGGGGGATGATACCATCATGTTGGCATATGGAAG
>CBDVBL010000032.1:0-10105 GCA_965372205.1 uncultured bacterium | reverse complement strand
TTATTTTCCCAATAGATCCTCGATATAATACCTGGCATTAAGCGGTTCTCCGGTAGCATCTTCAATCAGCTCGAACCAATCTTTCGATGCGCCGGGCTTGAAATAATTGTTTATAAGAAACTCCGATGTTGCCTTATTATCTATCACCGTCCCGTTGGTTCTCTCGAGATATGCCAGTGTCTGAGCCGCTATCAGCCCGGCGAGTATATAGTTATGCACATAAACCGGATTGTCGGTGTAATGATGAATTAAAGCCCAGATGGCGACATCATCATGGCGAGGCCCGAATGTAAACCTTTCGTACATATCCCAGTACAATTCTGTCGGGTTTTCGGCGTCGGTGCGATACAACTCTCTCTCGAAATAGACATTTACAAGCCCAAACCTAAGACTGGTAATCCTCGAATCATGCATTAGATCTAATATTTGAGAAAGGATTGAATCGGGAACTCCGCTGTATTTCATGAGCCACTCAGGTTGATGCAATAACGACTCGTTGATAGACGCCATTGCCTCCGAGAAGCAGCCAGCAGGAGATTCACGTAGCGTATAATAGGGCTGATCTATATATGATAAATGAAGCGCATGCCCAAATTCATGAAACAGGGTCCTATATGATGAATAACCATCATCGATATTGACCAATATTCTGATATCATCCGGTACTTTAATTGGAAAGCAAAAGGCACTCTGGATCTTCCCCGGCCTTGGCTCAAGATCGTATTGTATCGATAGGTTATCCATATCGTATCCGAGCCCGGTCATCGTTCGATTTAACACTTGCATCAGGCTGTCTTTTTTGAAATATGAATCAAAAGCCAGCGATAATGTATCTGCAACATAAGCTAAATCCCAGGGTTCGACTACCGCTACACCAAGTTTGATCTTCCTTTTTTCGCGGATCTGCAGATAGGGCTCCCTAGTTAGTTCATCGAGCTTATCCAGTACCATAAATAAGTTGTCCACTGTCACGCCCATTGCGCTCAGCTGAAATTCATAAAAATCCTCGGCATCGCGCTCTCTGGCAAGCTCGTTTCTTCTTTTTATCAATTCTTGAAGCTTCGGCGCAATATCTGATCCTATAAGTACATTCGCGTACCATGCCCTCCTTCGCCTTTCCCTATCTGATTCTTCCCGCATTAATCTTCTAAAGTAGTTTCCTGTACGTTTCTCCCCTTCGAATTCGGCACGATAGTTTATAAATGTTTCCATAATCGAGAATTTCAGGCGGTAGGCAGCGGGTATATATCTATTTCGTTCGGAGAGGATTTTTATATAAATTAACCTTGCAATACGATTAAGTTCAGGAGTTCCGAACTCGCCCTGAATCCTGTCGAGCTTTTTGCCGCCGTATCTGCTAAATATAATCTCTCCGCCTTCCCTGGCATACTTCTCGGGAATATCAGGACTTATACCAGACGTATAAAAAATCCAGTTGGCCCTGGAAAATACTGAATCAGTCCTTTCAAACTTCTCCTGCAGCTCCAGGAGCCAGACCGAGTCGGCGGCAATATGCCTCGGTTTTGTGCCATAGGGCCGGGCCTCAGCGGCTAACAAGAGTATGAATAACGAGATATAGATCTTCATACAATCCTGCCGTCTATGCTACTCGAAAAGATTTCGATCGATTATTCCCTCAGAAACATATTCTTCCGTCGCCTCCACCATACGGCCGTTACGATAATCGAAAACGATGATCGGCACATTCTCATTATAAAGGGAATCCGCCACTTTTTCAATATCTATGGGGCCTCTGAGAGGATCGTTGGAGGCGATAATGGCTCGTTTAAAATGTAATCTATATATCATCGGCGGCCCGATGATGGCCCGGCCCGGAATATGATCGAGAAGCACATACCGACAATTGTTGATATCGATACCGGCTCCTTCTATATCATCGACGATACCGTCAACGAGTTTCTGAGTCCTGTAATACTCCTGAGACGTTATACCGATAGCAACTACACCAATAATTATATATAAAAGAAATGAGACGATGGCAGCTCGTTTCAACCAGCGCCGGCCGCCGACGTTCCATATGATATTATAAAAAAAGTACCCAACCATAACCGCCAGCCCGAGAGATGGCAAATAGAGGTTCCTCGAACCAACCTTATAATTCAATGGGAGTATGGGAAGAAGAGCTATACATATGAAGAGGATAAAAAACCTTACCTGTTTCGGCGATTTACCAAAAAGCCATATCGAAAAGGGGATAAATCCGAATATGCCGATATAGCTTATTCCTCTCCAGATGATATAAAGCGTGGAATCGAGAGCAGCGGCCGGAGAACTGAAATATGGATGCGCCGGCGATGGTATCACCAACCACCCGAGATACTCAAAAAGAGCCCGGATCATATGAAAACCGGGATAATAATACTCCTCCATTATGCCGGGTCGGACGATTAAGGCAGTTCGCAGAGAAAGATATATGATCAGACTTAATAAGCCGGCCAGGATCACCGGCCTGGCCAGACGAACGATATTCCCCTTCTCGGCAAAAAAAAGCAAGAATACAACAAAGGCTACGGGCGCTATGACGAAATCTTCAACTATGAACAATCCTGCAACGGAGAAAGCGGCAAAGAGCCAGAAAGATCTTTTCGATGTTGAGCAGATGAAATCATGAAGATGCCAGAAGCAGATTATATAAAATATAGCGGCCATCTCCCTGATGATACCATAAAGCCATATAACGGCCTCGTAATGCTGAAAATAGGCCGCAAAAAAAACCGAGGACAACAGCGCCGCTTTCCGGGGGAGCTCGATTTTCACAAGCAATCTGTAAAGCATTATAGAGACAACTGCATGTAGGAGGATATTCAATGCATAGTATAAAAAGGCGGTATCCCCGAAAACCAGGTATCTGATATAAAGCAAGATATTGGTTAAAGGTCGAAACCTCCCTGCGTTCTCCATGGAAAGAAAATCGCCAAACGAAAGACCATCGCGCAGAATATTCAACACCATCCAGTCATCTGTATGGAAATCATTGACTATACAGATTATGTACGACGCAATGGCCAGCAGGCCTATGAAAATCTCTTCTTTCCCTGTTTTAAGAATCTTCAACTTGAAATCGAAACTCTCCTATAATATAAATCCGATAGCGTAATCTAATCTTTTCTGGAGGTAATACAATGAAAAAAATCGTTCACACCGATAAGGCCCCGGAGGCGATCGGTCCCTACAGCCAGGCCGTTATCGAGCCGGAGACCGGCCTGGTTTTCACATCGGGCCAGATCGCAATCGATCACTCCACCGGTGAAGTCGTAGGCGGTGACGTAGTAGATCAGGCCCGCCGGGTCTTTGAGAATCTCAAAAATGTGCTTTCTGCCGCCGGCGCAGATTTCGGACATGTCCTTAAGGCCACCGTATTTCTGAACGACATGGACGATTTTGCTAAGGTGAATCAGGTTTACTCCGAATACTTCAGTGGGGACTTCCCGGCTCGCTCCGCAGTCGAGGTAGCACGGCTTCCCAAGGACGTTCTGGTGGAAATAGAAATGATTGCCCATGTTTGAGAAAACTTTTCTCGAAAATTCGAAAAGTGTTGACAGAGCCGGCACGGGATTGTAAAAGGTAATAGGTGGGGGAAAGACCGACTTCAGTATTTGGCCGTACCGATTTTCCCGGAGTGGACCATGCGGAGGAATTTGCGCTCTTTTTACGAGGCTCATACCCGGATGGATAAAGATGATCCAGAGAACGATTCCTGAAGAACTGACGCCGTTTTGCTCAACTGTCACAATTACATGTATCATAATATTGATATCAGCGATCCCCTATTCCCTTAATGCTGCTCCCGGAGAATGCGCCCTGGATTTTCTCAATATACCGGTGGGAGCGTATCGAGCATCGATCGGGCAGGCGGGGTATGCAGGTATACAGGGCCCCGAGGCCATTTTCGTCAATCCGGCCCTGATGGGAAATAGAACAGGCGGCTTCGCCTCATATCAAAAGCTCTTTATGGATATGCGCTCCCAGGCGGCTGCGGTTAATTTCTTCCTGGGAAAGGGTTATTCAACGGGTCTTGGAATCCATCTGTTCGATCCGGGTGAGATAACGGGTTATACGTCGGACAACGTCAAAGTCGGTAACGTCAAATCTGGTGATATCATGATGCGCCTTGGTCTGTCGCGGACAGGCAAGCTTTCATACGGTTTGTCGGTCTCATATTACAGCCAGCGGCTGGATGACCAACTCGGCAAAGGTCTCGGCTTCGGATTGGGCATCTCCCATAATTTTGCGGTTGCACGATTAGCGTTAACCGCCGACAATATCGGGCCCGATTTCAAAATAGGAAACTCATCATCGCCACTGCCCGCGAGGTATTCGGTTTCGGCCTGGATACCGCTTCGCGACTATTCTGTCGATATAAATCTCGACCTTTCATATAAGCGGAACATCGGGATTGTGCCATCGGCAGGGTTGGAGTTTTCGCCTGTTTCGGGTTTCTTCGTGCGGGCGGGAAGCAATAAAGATACGCCACTTTCGATCGGCCTCGGCTTTGCAACGAATAAGATGGGGATAGACTATTCGTATCTTCCGTCGGGGCTCTTTGGAGATCGTCACATCTTCAGCTTCTCGGTTTATAGATAATTTCCGCAGGTCGCTTGATAACTCTTGACTTATTATAGACTTCAGTTTACTTTATCCGAAGACATCATGACACCAGGAGGTTAAATGAGAAAACTTTTGCTAATGCTTTTGTTCCTGACGATGACAGGATCTGCCTGGGCGCTGACGGATATATCAGTCGGTGTTTTTGGCGGCCTGAATGCCCCCATCGTTCAGGATGATGCCAAATCGGGGGCTGGTTTCGGATTGAAGGCCAGGGTATCGCCCTCACCTATGATAGCGGGCGCCTTGTTTTTCGAATCCCGTTCATTCGGCGACCCTGAGCTGACAATTCAGGGCCAGACCATGAGTTCCGACGGCGGCAAGGTAACCGCTTTCGGAATCGAGGCCTTAATAGGCAGCACGGGAGGCAGCCCCGGCCCTCACTTCTACTGGACTATAGGCCTCTCCAGCTATAAATGGACCCGTGACGGTTACGATGACATCTCCGAAGTCGGCTATCACCTCGGACCAGGGTTGGAGATAGTATTTCCTGCCAAAATCGGGATCGAGGCCCGCGCCAACTTCGAAGTCGTCCCCACCGATGGCGGCGGATCCCGGAAGAACATATTGATTTTTGTCGGCGCCAACTATCATTTCGGATTAATGTAGGAGGGTCAAGATGAAAAAGTATCTAACATTTGCAGCAGCCCTCCTGGTGCCGATATATATTGCAGGGTGCATAGCATCGGGAACCATCATCATTACATACGATATCGACGAATTCATTTCGTCAAGCTCCGGTATATGGAATGAGGAAATTGACCTGACTACGAACAGCGACTACAACGATAACAAAGACAAGATCAAATCGATCGATCAGGTGACAGTTACCGGTACCCTGACCAATCTGGAAGACAGTACCGCACAGGCGGAGATCTGGCTGGCCGATACCGGAAACTATGCCACACAGGCGCAGGTTCGGGCCAATGCCACCAGGATTTTCACCTCCCCCCCCATTCCCGGCAATAGTGCGATATTTATCAGCTGGTCGGACGGCTTGAGCCATATAGAGAACCTCGGCGCCCTTAAGGATGCGGCCGACGGAAGCCATTTCTGGCTCTACGGCCTGGCGGAGAATTCACCGTTTACGGTACGGTTCAAAATCACGCTCGTGATCACCATGACGGCAGGGCTGTAATCAGCATACATGTGGGGACAGAACAGTGTTCTGTCCCTACTCCAGACAGCTATAAATATTTACTTTACCAGCGTTATCTTCACCGGGAAATCCCCTCCGGGGCAATCCCATTGCATGAGTCGGGCGATGTATGTCCCGGATGACACCGGTTCGCCTCTATCGTTGGTCCCGTCCCAGATCGCCCGGTACGTGCCCATCGGCATACGGTCATCCACCAGAGTCCTTACCACCCGACCCCGAATATCGAATATCTGAAGCTTGACCTGCGGAGGCTGAGGCCCCAGGTTCGACGCCGAATAGACGATGGTGACATTGGAATTAAAGGGATTGGGATAGGCGCTTTCGATAACCATGTATCTCGGCAGGCGGTCGCCTGAGGAAGGCGAGATATCGGTTGGGATAAACCCAACTTCATCGGAAAAATCGGAGACATTTCCCTGGTTATCAACCGATGTGAGCCTGTAATAATAAGCTGTGCCGGGGTCGATATCCTGATCTTCATAATATGACGTGTCCGGTTCGGCGATCATGTTGAATTCCGACGGCGTGAAACCCGAGACGGTATCTCTGAATATCTGGTAGCGATTGAAATCGGCCTCCGTATTGAACCGCCAGTTGAGCGTTACGATGTCTTCTTCGACTTCAACCGTGATCGAATCCGGTATCTGAGGCGCCAGATCGAGGTATGTGTAGGAGCAACCGTACGGCCCGCCGTAAACCCCTATATCCGATCTCGTGCCGTCAACGTCCAGGATAGAGGGATCACCGGCATCTATTAATGGTGAAAAAGCCTGTAAATGAAAATCATCACCCGAAGCCAGCATGGGATTGACAAAGATATTGCCCACAGAATCAAAATTCCCATACGCCTGAATATCTATAAGATTCTCCCAAAAGGCATTATAGTTCACAGTAAATGCCTCCCCTTCCGGAACCAGTAGTATTCCTCTGCGACAGCCTAATGTCAGATTGTTAACAAGCGTATCGCCGTCTACTCCTCCCACACCAAATGACTCATTAGTTCGATTGATATTCATGGCTATGTTATTATATTTCTGTTTGGCGCCAGTCCCAAAGCCGCCGAGACCATTCACGGCGACATTGTTTCTAATCGTCGCATAATTTGGAGCGCCTGCAACGGCGGCTACAATTGCTCCCGGAGCGTTAATAATGATATTATTCTCCACAATGGCGGAGTTCACCTGCAAATATATGGCCCAATACCCCAGCGTATTGGTTATAAGGTTGTTACTGATTAGATAATTGCCAATCCAGATTGGAAGGTCAATGGCAATGCCACAACTATCGAAAATACAATTCGTGATCTCAGAAGGTCCGCCTGCAGATTGGATACCGTCTCTCGATCTCAGAAATCTGCAATTATCTATTCTTACCCCCGCATAAGCTCTCGCCATAATCCCAAACCACCCGTTCAAATGTTCGAACGTGATATTCTCCACTGAGCAGCCATAGTCTATGGTCAGGACCGATTGGTGATAAGTGTCGCCATACCAGAAGGTGCTCTCCGTCCCCATTCCGATAATCGCGACAGAATCATAGTATCCTGTAGCTACTGTCTCAAGCCACTCACCGGCATCAACATAGACCGTATCATGAGGATCAGTCGCATCCACCGCATCCTGGATCAGGTGTGCCGCCGTCTCCCAGCTGGTGTAGGGGTATTCGTCGCTCCCCTCGTGGCTGACGTAGTGGTAGTCGGCGCGGGCGGAGAGACAGAAAAGCAGTATGACAATTAAAGGAACGAGCTTTTTCATGTTACCCCCATCTCAGATGGCGTACAATAATAATATAGTTGAATATACAGAGTTAGCAACTCAAATTTGCATAACAGATACCAGCAGGGGCGAATATCAATTCGCCCCGGATTGATGGCAAACTTCTTCTATCGTCATTGCGACCCCGCCGCAGGCGGGGGAAGCAATCTATTAATAATTATCTCCTTGAAAATAAATGAGATCGCCACGTTCCGCCAAAGCGGAACTCCTCGCGATGACGATTTTTTAACTATCTCAATATCCCCGGGCGAATGTCAATTCGCCCCTACAAAGATTCTCAAGGGACTGCGCCTTTCAATCGCTGTGGAGTTAGATTGCTTCAATACGGCACGGACCACCTTGCCCCCATACCGGGCCCGAGCAGGATAGCGTTGACCAGCATCCTCTTCGACCCGTGGAATAACGATCGCATATACGGATGGGAGGCGAAAAGGATCACCTGCCCTTTGCCTTTGCCCTCCCTGGTGCAATAGGCGGTATTGGCCCACCTGTTTCTGGCTTCCGGCCAGACCAACCCCGATAACCTGATATTGCCCTCATCTTTGAAACGGGCGGCGGCTCGCACCGGCGGTTTCGCAAGATAGGCGTTTTGAGTGTACATCATCACCGGCAGACTTTCTTTCAGGCCATACGTTATCCATTGCGTGGTATCAATCCGGCAATCGAAGATCACGCCCTGGGGATAAAATTTGCGCGCGAACTCATCGAGACGTTTAAGTTCCTCCCCGCTGGGTTTTTTAGCCTCTTCTTTTTTCTCTTTCTTATCCTCTTTTTTCGGGGGTGCGGTATTTTCCCAGATCAAGAGGCTGTCGATCACCACCTTATCCGCGGAGAGTTCCCTTTTCAGCGCGTAATCGTATTCGTCGATCTTATCCAGCATCTGTGCTTTCAGGCGTACTTTCGATATCTTGACGGTGGAATCGGCGCAGAAAGCCGAGGCGTCGCCGAACGCCACCAGCGTGCCGCCGTCGTCAATCCACTCTTTCAGCTTCGAGATACCGCCTTTACCGATGACCGACTTGAGCATGCTGTGGCTGCCCCAGATCGACGGTATAATCAGCACGTTATACCTGGTAAGATCTGCCCGGCCGACCCGGTTGACGTCTATGGACGCCAGTTTCAGGCCGAACTCATAATCGAGCATATGCCAGACGGAACCGTAATTGGAGAGGCTTATAGGCGGCGCGGTCAGCATCGCTATTCTCGGTAACACCAGCATGCGGTAATCACCGCCGCCCAGGTCGGCCCCATCCGATGCCAGCGCCGTGTTGACGCCGGTTACATCGATTCCATGTTTGCCGGCCAGTTCCTCGAGTATAAATTTCAACTCCAGCGGGTTCTCCCTTTTGACGAACAGCAAGCTTCCCCTCTCGAAGCGCTTGCCTTCGATAGTTGTCGGCCTGGTCGCCACGCGGACTTTTAATTCGCGGGTAAAAGCCTCGGCTAATAAATAGGTAGCCGCATCATCAGTGTATTCCACCATGTAGCCGTACATGGGATCGCCGGCGGAGACCTGGCCGCCTGGTTTGGCTATCCCGGATATTACGTTCGATGATACCGATACCTTCTTATCGGAGATATAGCTTTCCAGGCCGAACGCCAGAGGCAGGTTCCAGGCAGAGACCTCATACATGCGCGAGCCCCAGTTTTTTTCTATCGATCTTCTTTCTTCGAAGAGAGCCTTGTTGGTCATCCTGATATCGTAATCGAGGAGAACCTGCAGAAGATTTCTCGACGGCTGGGCGAAGTCTATGATATAGGTACCGGCTGAAAAATCTCTGCCCCGGCTCTGGCCGTTCTCGTTGTAGAGGCCGGAGACCTTGAAATCCGATTCGGCTTTCTTAATCTCGATCCCCTGCAGGAGCAAAGCCTCGATAAAACGATTGACTTTATAAGGATTCTGCGCTGGATCGACTATAAATGACCCACCGATGGAATTTACTTTATTATCCACCGCCACCCGCCGGGCGTCGTAGTAATGTTGCAGTAGCTCTTTTCTTTTCACTGCCGCTGTTTTCAGGTTGGCCATGGAGCTGACGATATGATGATGCACGGACTCGGCAAAGGTCAGGATCTCACCGGTTTTTCGCTTCACCAGCGTTCCGTCGACACCGGCCTGCTCGTAAAGAATCCCCACCATGCCGAGAAATATCCCCCATGACGATGTATATCCCGGGAACCATTCCTCGTTCCATTCGCGGGTGAAGTAGCTCCAGCCGTATTGATCGAACGCCCTGGCCTGATCGGCGGCGAAGATATCCCACCACTTCAACGTATTTTCTGGCCAGTGCGGATTGAACGGTTCTCGAGGAGGAGAAAACAGGTAGCTGCTCATGGCGCCCATCTCATGAGAATCGATCATCAGCGGTGGCCGCCATTCCACGCAGACGGAGACCTTGCCCCTCGTCTCGGGATGAGCCAGGGTGAACATATCCCGGTTGAGATCGATGAAATAATGGTTGCCCCGTCCCCACGGCCAGACCCCGGTATGCTGTATGCTCTGTATGTCGGGATTGGGACCCTGGCCTGAGAATTGACGACTCTG
>CBDVBL010000031.1:0-10335 GCA_965372205.1 uncultured bacterium | reverse complement strand
ACAATATAAGGTGGTATCTACTACAAGGGAGGTACTGTGAGTATATTACGAATCATATTATTATCGATTTCTTTAGTATTTGCGTGGAGTTCATTCCTTAGCGCAAATCCTTATAAGGCGAGATTTCTTAGCGAACCTGTAATGATGCCGGCAGAAGATGGGATGTCAATCCTTTTCGCATGGGTAGAATTCGGGCCGTTGGTAAGCCAATGGGATTATGAGTCTTATTGTACTCCTCCTCCGCCTTTCTTCGTCGTAGTAGTAGACTGGCTCAGCCCGGATGACCCTACCTGCTGGATAAATGTTTTTATGGGCACTCAGGCGGTTTGCGTCGGAATTAGAGGAGGATATATTATTCGCGGCCAGGGCCATATATGGTTGGATAATAGCGCTTTGCCGTGGAACGGCTGGTGCATTACCTGGCCTTTGATATGCGGTATGAACCACTTCAGGTTGGAAATAGGACCGCTATTTCCGTCCGGGGAGGGGCTCCCTGACGGAAATTACAGGATCTCCTTAATCTCTTTAAACTATTTTCTCTGGCCTGAAAAATGCGACCCTGAAAGGCGTGCCTGGGAAAACTGGGTCTTTAATTTATATTCAACAGATTCAAGGGAATTCCAGATTAACGGGGACTTGGGCGGTCATTCCCTGGAAACGGGACTGCATTATTTTGGAGTAGCCAGAAATGACTCAATTTATAACGGCGGCAATCTGCATGTATTCAGCGATTACAGGCTAAAATGCAAGGTTTATTCTTCGAAATCCGAGGCGGATATGCCCGAGACATTAATCGGCGAATTAGTTCCGGAGGGCAGGCGCGGTATTCCTATAACTTTGGAACGATCTCCGGAAGAAGATGAAGTGAGCTGCGATCCGGATTACCCGCTGAGCTATTTCGCTTACACAGCCGAAGATTTGATAAATCCCGTAGATCTTTGGCCGGTATACTACGATTGGGACCGGACGGCCAGGCAGCTATCGTGCAATTTCGGCGCGGAGGAAAACGATCTCGACCAACCGGCGAGCATCGTAGTTTATGTACTGGCTAACCTCAATCTCGACCGGCTGAACGACGAAACCGAGTGCTTCATTCCGGTTAACTGTGAAACCATGGATTTCGAATTCAGATTCTCCGAGGATCTCCATTTAGACGATAATTCATATATAAATTTCATAGTGAGGAACGGGAATTATGAATGGGTTAACAATACTCCGCTTATATTCGGCGACGCACATGAATATTCTGGAGGAAACGACTGGGGGATTCCCGACCCGCCACAGATGTACACAATTCCTATCTCCTGGGATGGCCGAGACAACCAGTCGCCCAACTCGGGACATCTCGTTGATCCCGACCTGGGGCCGTACCAGGCATATGTTCTTATAACGGATATGATGGGTCCAATAATGTCGAATATCGAGGGTTTTAACGTTGTTCCGATGATCGACTCGGTGCTGGTAACGCATCATCCATTTTATCCACCTACCCAGATTTTCCCTACCACCGTTTACTCGGTAATCAGAGGAAAGATCGACGATTCTGATGATCCCTCTTTAGATTACCGGTACTACATACCGCCGCCGGATCCCCCATATCAAAACCCCACCTCCCTCGGTTTTTGGAAAAATGAAAATAATAGCAATTATTATAAGTTCCAGGACTTTGACGGCGAAAAATTCTACGAGAATAATAGTTCCCAAACCATAATCCTTAATGAATGGGACCCCGAGAAATTCGGAGAGCTGCAATACCGATGGATGGCGATAAAGGACCAGCGAATCGGCACAACAGACCAGGTTTCTTATGAAACCGTTGTCGATACTACCGCTCAATGGGGAGATACCTGGGATATTGAACTGATCAGACCTTGGATGTGGTGGCGCCCCGAGACCATGCCGTATATGAGAATATTGACATACTCCATAATAGATAATGCAAAAAACGATTATCTCCTGCAAGGTGGTATATCGGCCACGGGCGTTGACGCTCATAAACTGATCTTTATGGACGAGTGGGCGCAGGGACCATTTGACATGCCTGACTGGGCCGTCTCCCATATCGGCGTTCCCTATACATATGGAATAAAAAATCCTTATATTTCGAATGATTGCGGAGGTTTTGTGACTGCCTGCAGGATCGAGGAATTAGGGCCGGGAGCCCAGCACGATCTCTCTATCGACAGATTGGCCAGTATCAGTTACTATGACCACGTAATATGGTATAATGGCAGGATTTTTACCGAGACCGTCTCCGACCCAAGGCAGGATCCCGACCTCGAGCCAGGCTATAGAGGGCTTATTCTGTTTATAAATGAAAAGGATTATGAACATCCCTGGGATGGGCACAGGCATATTCTGATAGTCGAAAAAATGGATTTCCTTGAGGAATATCCAAATGTGCCAATTCCAAGAACTTGCAGGGTGCTGCACGCCAGAGGGGGGCGGCATAACCGTCAGCTAGGTCGGGTGAGATTCGAAGACGCAGTAGAGACATATGCGCCTTATTTCGACGTAGAAGGTTACAGAGATAATGAATGGGAATGGACCTTCCTGAAATTCGTGGATTAGGAGGACTGTTGTGTTTAGATTGAAAATTTCCGCCATAATTACTATCACTTTGGTGATTCATATTTTTATTGGCGAAGCCCGCGCCGAATACACTGTCACCGAGATCCTCGTAATCCCCTGGGGCGACGGGCCGAACGAACTGGAGATCTGGGAGGCTGACCGGGAATACAGCGAAGATAATCCATCGGATACGGTCGGTTTTCTGGTCCCGAGCGGAGGGCCCAGAAAGACATTCGTTGATAGAGAGGAGAACGTCTACTTCAGTTCAATTGACATAAGCTACTTCAAGGGATTCGATACGAATGGCCAGGTTATTGTCGATTATTCAGCGGGAAAGACCGAATTTCATGATGAATTTTTCCGCGGCATGTTCAGGGGATTCTATGTCGATTCCCTTGGCCGTATTTATTGCAACGGCAACGAGCGGGCCGGGGCCTACGTGGCTGTGGCAGACAGGAATGACAACCTTCTTGCTATACTGAATCCTCTCGGCCCTGGATCGGATAAGTCTTGCTCGGTTTTTCGTTGGGGTTCCGACGACGTATTGATTTTCAGTGTGGAGGATCATGGCCTGTACACCTATATGAATGATCAATTTTCCCCGGGCGGTACTATCGGGTGGCGCGCCAGCGACGGCATTTATTATAAGGCTAAGAGTAAAGATTCCCATACCACTTACTTTATTCGTGTCTATGATCCCAGTTCCACGGCAAGACCTTCCTCGCAAGATACAACAGTCATAACATACGAGCCGGGGAATCTGATTCTTAGCGACTTATTAGGTGTTGACGACAATATGCGTTTCTACGTAAGGTACATTGACTCATCGAGCACAGAGTGGAATGTGCGAGTATATGACCAGGGCCTAGAACTTCTGGATGAATTCAGGTTTTTGCCTCGGCAGGAGAATATCTACCTGTGGGATACCAAGAAGCCCTTCTTTCGTCACGACGGCAACGTCTATGAGTTCCACTGCCGTGATGACGGCATGCATGTCTTCAGGTGGAGCAAACAGTGATAAGATTTTCGCTGATAATAATGCTGGCGTCCCCCACGGCTGTGTTTGCCGAATACATCGTCACCGAAATCCTCTTCATCCCTTGGGGTGAGGGACCGAATGAACTGGAGATATGGGAGCCCTACCTTGAGTACCACGATGGGCCAGAGATAGACACAATTGGCCATCTAGAGGCTGCTGGTGGGCCAAGCAACGGTTTTGTAGATAGGCAAGAGAATATCTATTTTATTTCTTATACTATTTCATATCTTAAAGGTTTCAACCTCAATGGAGAAGTGATAGTTAATTACTCGCATGGCAAAACAGAATTCAATTGGGAATTCTTCAGAGGCATGTTTAACGGCTTTTATGTCGATTCGCTCGGCCGCATATATTGTGACGGGAACGATATGAGAGGCGCGTATATCGCGGTCGCCGACAGAAACAATAATCTCCTCGATAAATTGAACCCTCTAGGCGTCGAATCGGGCGTTGGCTGCACGATGATCGGCTGGGGTTCTGATGACGTGTTGACCTTACTCGCTCTAGAAGGTGGCAACTACACATATAGTAATGGTCAGTTTTATGAAGGCGGATCAATGTTCTGGAGGGCGGGGGACGGTTACTATTACAGCGCTAAATGCGAAGATCCCTCCTCTTTAAGATTTATCCGATTCGCGAATCCCGATACCGCTGGCAGGCCGGCATCCGCCGATACTACTTATGTCGCTTTCGAGCCCGGTGATCTGGAACAGGCCAGTTTACTCGGGGTCGATGACAGCTTACATTTATATGTCAAATACCGTGATTCTTCTCACGATAGCAGGGGAATTCGGATCTACGACTTGAGTCACGTACTTCTTGATGAATTCAGACTTTTGCCCAGGCAGGAAAACCAGTATTTAATAGATACTCCATACCCGTTCCTGCGACATGACGGCAATGTCTATGAGTTCCACTGCCGGGATGACGGTATGCATGTTTTCAGGTGGAGCGAACAGTGAATAAACTACTGCTGATAATAATATTGTCCCTCGCCAGCCCCGCCTCCGCCGAATACACCGTCACCGAGATCCTCGTCATCCCGTGGGGCGACGGGCCGAACGAACTCGAAATACGGGATCCATACCGGGAATTCAGCGATGATATCGAACCGGATACGGTCGGTTTTCTGATTGCGGGAGGAGGACCGGACCAAACGTTCGTCGATAGAGATGAGAACGTATATTTCAGTTCCTACCCCGTTAATTATTTCAAGGGATTCGATATCAATGGCCAGGTCATTGTCGATTATTCTGCGGGGAAGACCGAATTCCATGACGAATTTTTCCGCGGCATGTTCAGGGGATTCTATGTCGATTCACTTGGCCGTATCTATTGCAACGGCAATGAACTGGCCGGGGCTTACGTGGCTGTGGCCGACAGAAACAATAACCTTCTTGATAAACTGAACCCTCTCGGTCTCGAGTCCGGTGCGCCTGTTTCAATATTTCGTTGGGGTTCCGATGACGTATTGATTTTCGATGTGGAGGATCATGGGTTTTATACCTATATAAACGGTCAATTCTCTCCAGGGGGGGCTTCTTCCCGGCGCGCCAGAGACGGCATTTATTACAGTGCTCGGAAGAGAGATTCCTTTACGACTTACTTAATTCGTTCCTATACGCCTGATACCTTGGGCAGACCTGCCTCGCGAGATACGACGCTTATAACGTACGAGCCGGGAAATCTAATCTATAGCGGCTTATTAGGTGTTGACGACAATATGCGTTTCTACGTAAAATGCCTTGATTCATCGAGTACGGAGAAGAGCGTGCGCGTTTATGACCAGGGCCTAAAACTTCTCGATGAGTTCAGGTTTTTACCGCGTCAGGAGAATATCTACCTTTGGGATACTCTCTACCCCTTCCTGCGCCACGACGGCAACGTCTATGAGTTCCACTGCCGGGATGACGGTATGCATGTATTTAGATGGAGCAAAAAGTGAGGTGAACTATGAAAAGATTATGGATAATAATACTGATCATAGCCGGGCTTTCAATATCCGCTAACGGCCAGCTCTATCGGGAACCGTTATTCGGCATAGATATCCCCGCTTATAAATGGAACGTGGTTACAGATCAGGAGTATTTCGACGCGCCTTATTACGGGAGATTAGGTAAAGCTACGGACGCTGCCAGGCTGCGTTTTGCCACGGTAAACGATACGACCGATATTTTCCTGATCGTGGATCAGGGGAGGTCTAAGATCCACTGGCTAAGACGCGGGGCCGGCCCTGCGGATAGATCGCTTCAACATATAGGCGAATTCGGCGAAATCGGGACCGGACCGGGGGAATTCATCTGCAACATGCCAATCGCGATCGCTTCAATTACCCCCAGCTATGATCACGCCACCGACCATATATTTATTGGCGACAGAATGACCCACAGGATAGACAGGCTCAATTTCGAGTTTTACCCGGACGCGCCGCAGTCCGACCGCATAATCTGGGAATCATCGACCTTCGTGGATTCATCGTTCGCGCCCATCGATCTTGAATACGTCGATTTCGGCACCGGCGACCGTTACGATAACCGGCTTTTCGCTCTCGACGATATAGGTTGCCGCCTGGGCGTTTTCTCTCACGACGGCGATCTTATGGCGACATTCGATCTGGAGGATCCGGCGGATACGTTAAAATATTTTTACAGGGCGATGACCCATAAGGTAAACAACAACGGATCGGTTACGCTATACCTTGCCGACCGCGGTAATACGATGGTACGAAGATTTCTTTATTCCCGCCAGGGTCAATTATCGTTCGTCAACGAGATTAATATCGGCGATAGGATGCAAACAACCCTTATAGAGATCGTTTATTCAGAGTTATTCGGATTATGGGCGGTAGAAAGCAGAGGGCCTCATCTGTACAAACTTGCGGAGAACCTGTCGCGAGTGTTATTAGAAGTCTCAGGCGAGGAATTCGATCCGCAATCCCTATTTTACATTCATAAGATCGCGGTTCTCCCGGAACGTATCGTTGTTTTCGAAGTGATGGGGGCGGAAACCGGGCTTCAGACCTTCGCCTTCGATCCGCCGTCGGGTAAAAGGGAGAGCAATGACCGGGAGATTATCCCCTTTGTGTTCGCTTTGAGCCAGAATTATCCTAATCCATTTAATCCCAATACCATCGTAAGATTTGAGATTCCGCAATCCGATTGGGTGAAACTGGAAATATTCAACATACTCGGCCAGAAGGTGAAGACGCTGGTGGATGAATACAAAAACGCGGGCCCTCATTCGGTTATATGGAACGGCGCCAATAGTTCCGGCAGGCAGGTGGCCACGGGTGTTTACTTCACGAGGCTATCATCAGGCCAAAAGACCGAAGTAAAGAAGATGCTTCTATTGAGATAGGTCACAACGAAGAATACTGACAAGATTCCTCTTTCACCCTTGACTTTGCATACCTTCATATCTATCTATGGCACCTATATGGATTATTATTGATCTGATGAATGGAGGTTCTATGAAAAAGTTTGGTGTATTGATGCTGCCTTTTCTGCTTCTGACATCGCCGGTTCTGGCCGGCAAAACCACCTTCCACACTCTTGAAAACGGTATGGAGGTGATACTCAAGGAGAATCATGCGGTATCGCTGATATCCTCGGTCGTAGTGGTCAAAGCCGGCAGCAAATACGAAAACGATCAGAACAACGGGTTCACGCATCTATTGGAGCATATGCTTTTCAACGGCACCGAGACCAAAACCCGCGAGGATATCACCGAGGGAATCAAAAACTACGGCGGCTATATCAACGCTTTCACGCGCCAGGAGATGACCGGCTACCTGGTGGTCATGCCGACGGAGTTCATCGAACAGGGACTCGATATCCAGTCGGATCAGCTGTTCAACTCCGTATTGCCTGAAGATGAATTCCCCAAGGAGCGGGACATAGTCGCGGAGGAGATCAAGAAGGACAACGATTATGAAGGCTCCGTGGCGTACGATTATTTCAACTCGGTGATCTTCGAAGGCACGCCCTACGCCCGGCCGGTGATCGGATACGAGGAAACTATCAAAAGCGTTTCCCGCGACGAGGTGATGAGCTATTACAAAGAGTATTACGTCCCCAACAACATGATCGCCTTCGTCAGCGGGGATTTTGAAACGGGTAAGATGCTCGAGCTGGTAGAGGAATATTTCGGGAAATATCCTCGCGGAGAGACGCCCGCACTTGAGGAATTCAGCATATCGCCGCCCTACGGGACTAAGATCAATATCAAGAGTTTTCCCTCCAGGGTCAATCATATCAACATCTCTCTCCCCGGCCCGCTGTACAGCGATCCCGACTACTATGCATTCGATGTCCTCTCACAGATACTCGATTCCGACGCCTCCCCCTTGAGTAAAGCGCTCACCGGCGCCGGCGATCCGCTGGCCACGGATGTTTCGGTAAGCCTCGCCATGCAAAAAGAGTACACCATGATGGATATATCGATTAAGACCAACGACAAAAAAAATATAAAGCCGATTGTAGCCAGGACGATCGAAACGCTTACGGGCCTGCGGGGAACGGAGTTTAACGACGATGATATCCGCAGAGTGGTCGTGCCCAACAAGGTCTACGAGATAAAACTCGAGGAGAAGCTTCATTATTACGGTATCATGAAGGCGCCATATCTGGCCACCGGTGGATTTGAATTTCTGGATAGCTATATCGATAATCTCTCGGATGTAACGCCCGATGATGTAAACCGGATCGCGCAAGAATACTTTTCCAAACCGGAATATGTTGCCTGCGCCCTGGCGTCTAAATAGGAGGTGGAGATGAGACGGATAATAGAAATGAAATTTCACATAGCAACAGCGTTGGCGGCCATGCTGTTTCTATCGCTTTGTATCAACTCCTGCGGAACCAGGACCAATTATAATAAATTCGTGCGCGAGGTGCTGCCGAACGGTCTGACTCTCATCATAAAGTACAATCCCGACAGCCGCGTATTCGCCATAAACATCCTGGGGAAAAACCGCAGCGCGGTTGAAGCCGATGGCAAGGACGGTATCACCGATTTCGTCAACCGGATGATGTTGCGAGGCGCCGACGGCATGAGCGCCGAAGAAGCGCAAAACAGGATGGACGATCTGGGAATTGAAATCACCGCAAACGACATTCCGTATATTCCGTATGACGACCGTTACACTACGCGCAGCTTCTCGTTCATTAAGTTTGAGACCATCGACGAATACGCTGAAGCCGGAACACGGCTTTTGTATCAGATGGTCGCCAAACCTGATTTTCCGGAAGAGGAGATAGAGAAGACTAAAAAGAAGGTCATGGGACTGTTGGGGATGAGATCCGGTTCGACGTATCAGAACGCCCGGAGCGAATTCTACGGGAAGTTATTCAAGGGGCATCCCTTCGCTAAAACTGTCATGGGAGCGCATGCAACTGTTATGAGATTCACGCGCGACGATCTTGTCGCTCATCATGAACGTTTCTACGCGCCCGGCAATATGATCATGGCCGTAGCGACAAACATCGATGCGGATTCCGTGAAAAACTGGATTTATTCTACATTCGGCCAGATGCCGATGGTTGAGCACGAATATCCGCAGCTGGCGATCCCGGAGAAGCCATCGGGGCTAGTGGAGGTCCATCATGAAATGGATAAAGAACAGATATATATTTACCTTGGAGGCCTGACGCCCGGCCTGGAGTCTCCCGATGCCGCCGCCATGCATATGGCCGCTTCGATAATATCGACTCACATGAAGCTCAACCTTCGCGAGGAGCAGGGACTGGCTTATTCTGTCGGCATGGGAATAGATTTTATGCCCGAATTCGGATGGACGATCGTCTCCATGGGAACGGGCTTTGAGAATTACAGTATCGCCAAAGACGGCCTGATCGCGGAGATTAACAAGATGAAATCGGAATTGCCGACTGAGGATGAATTGAAGAAAGCTCAGAACTCAACCTGGGGCTCGATGCTGCTGGCAAGGGCCTCGAGGATCAATCAGGCGTTTTACATGTGCAAAAATGAATTTCTCGGTGTCGGCTTTGACTATGAGGATGATTACCTGGCGAAGATTCGACGGGTAACTCCCGAGGATATCCAGAGGGTAGTCAATGACTATTTCGATACCGAGAACATGGTGATCGCCACCGCCGGGAAGGTAGCCGGATAACTTAATGGTAAATTTGATCGAGTCAATTTAGATCCAGTCAAGTTCTGCATCAATTGAAATACCCCGCCCGCCGAGTTCAATCAACTTCTGATTGCCGGCAGGCGGGGTTTTGAATTCTCCGGGATCGATAACGTAAAGAGTAACTCCCATTTCAAGGGCCGCTTTACCGGCATGCATAGTTCCGCCATCAATACCAGCTTCCACCACGATTACGCCCTTCGATAAAGCGCAGACAAGTTTGTTTCTCACCATCGCAAAAGCGGAACTCCAGGGGCTGTTGGGATGAAACTGCGATATCACCAGTGCCTCTTCTTTCGGGAAATCGGATAATCCAGTCTTCAAGAATTGTTTTATACCTGATGATAAAACTATGATGGTCTTAAGATTGTTTTCTATGGCTGAAACATGTGCTGCTTTATCGATTCCTGCAGCGCCCCCGGAAATTATAGGTACATCATAACTAGTCAACCCCTTGATTATCTTTTCGACGTGGAGGAGACCTTCATTCGAGGCTCGTCTTGAACCGACGATGGCTAAACCCTGCCGTGAAAGCAATTCTCTATTCCCATAAACGAATAATAAAGGTGGCGCA
>CBDVBL010000030.1:0-10577 GCA_965372205.1 uncultured bacterium | reverse complement strand
TGCCTGAGGGAGGGGAGTCGGACCCAATCATGGTAGAGGCGGAGGAGATTTTTACCGTTCCGATTGAAACCATGGGCGAGCTTGTAGATGTCGTTGATGTTGCAGATACTGCTCGTACCACCGGTGAGGATTCCGCCAAAGTTGAGAAGGGCGAGTATTATACGGTGCCGCTCGATCCTAGAGATCTGTTGCTGATTGGTCCTGAAGACGAGGATACGACCTTAACCGCTATCGGGCCGGACAGTCTGAATCGCGTGAATCCTGATCCTGGTGAGTTACCGACGGGGAGGATGTCCGTGGAAGATTCTGTGAGGGCTGCGCATGCGGCCAGACTCGAGAGAATCAAACGGGACAAAATCAGGCAGGATAGCATCAAGCAAGAAATCGTAAGAACGGGTATCGATACGAGATTCCTCCTGGCGGAACTCTACGCCTACGAACTCAACCGGCCCGACTCGGCGCTTCACGAATACCTTCTCATAGCAGAGCAGCATCCCAATTCAGAGTATGCCCCCCGGAGTCTTCTGGCGTGCGCATCGCTGGAGATTGACCGAGGCGACTCAGCCGTAGCCGAAGAATATCTTTACAGGCTGATAGAAGATCATCCGCGATCGCCCCAGGCCGCAGCCGCTGCGGAAATGCTGAGCTATCAGCTGGATCTTTCGGAGAACGCCCTGGGGCTTTACTCCATGGCTGAAAGTCTGGCTTATGACGGTGTCAATCTCGACTCGGCCATAACCCTGTTTCGTCATATAGCAAGTACTTTCCCTGATCTTGCACCGAAAGCATCCTATGCAGTGGCGTGGGCTATGGATCGGTATCAGGAGGATGAGGACAGCTCGGCGTACCATGCATATAAAATTGTAGGCGAACAATACCCCCAATCGATTTATGCTGTTGCCGCCAGAGATAGGATGGGGTTGATGGCAAAGCCCGTTAGAAGGAGAGTCTCTGCTCCCCAGGAAAAGCGGGAAGAAATAGAAATCGTAGAGGCTGATGCTGACTCCCTGAGAATGATCGCACAGGGGCTTCCACCGGCACCGGCGGTCAAAGAACTGGGTGAATTCGAATACCCGCGAGCTCTCCTGGGCAGGCGCCTGAAGGGAGAGGTGCTGTTTAAGATCAAGATTAACCTTTTCGGCAAGGTCGAGGAGTATGAAATAATCGGACCCTCAGGGGAGTATGCTATCGATTCGGCGGCCACCGTGGCGCTTCTGGATACGGAATTCGATACCTCCGATCTCGATTTCGCCAAGCTTGATAAATATTATAAATACGGCATTGGATTTGAAAGACCAGACATCAATATATTTAATGATCCCTATATCGAGGAACGCAGGCAGGGACCTTGAAGAAATTTTCAGATTACTATCCGCTTTTAATAAAAGAGAAGATCTCATCATCGATATATAAGTTCACATTCGAGGCAGGCGATATCGCAAAATCCGCAAATCCCGGGCAGTTTATACAGATCCGGACATCCAGGGATTATTTTCCACTCTGGCCGCGGCCGTTCTCCATCTATGATGCCGACCCCGGCAAAGGAGAACTTTCGATTATTTTCAAGATATTCGGATGTGGAACATCGCAACTGGCGGATATGGGCGACGGCTGCAGCCTATACATATTGGGGCCGTTGGGGAACGGTTTTCATCTTTTGAAGGACGAACCGGGGATCATAATGGCGGCAGGCGGTGTCGGGATGCCGCCGCTGTTTTTCCTTGCCAAAAGATCGATCCAGAACGGCTATCCGGCAGAGAGAATTACATTCATTTCCGGAGCAAGAACCAAGAGCAGTCTTTTCAACGATTCGGAATTGGATACGCTCGGCGTTAACCTCCAGATTTGCACCGATGACGGTAGTTCTGGGGCCAGGGGAACCGCCGTTGATTTGCTCGAAAAGGAGCTTGAGAAATCCCGGGATCGAATCGTATATGCCTGCGGCCCCATGGCCATGCTGGAGAAGATCGACAGGATTCTCGTGGCGGAAAGGATATCAGGCCTGCTGTCGCTGGAAGCCCTAATGCCGTGCGGCTATGGAATCTGCAGCGGCTGCGCCGTTAAGGTAACGCCGCCCGAAGACCGGGGTCCTACGGATGATAGTCGGGAATATCACCTGCAGCGGGTTTGTGTCGATGGCCCCGTTTTTGGGGCCGGGGAGGTGATCTGGCAATAGATGTGAATCTCGAAGTCGATGTCGCGGGTCTGCGCTTGAAGAATCCCGTCCTGACCGCATCGGGATGTTTCTCCTATGGCGAGGAGGCCTCAGAGATATACGATATATCCAGACTGGGAGGCATTGTTACAAAATCCTTGACCTATCTACCGAGGGAAGGACATCCACCCCCCAAGGTGTGCGAGACCGACGCCGGTATGTTGAACGCCATCGGACTCTCCAATGTCGGAATAGAAGGATTCATAAGCGAAAAACTGCCGTTTCTGGCGAAAAGTGACACAGCATGCATCGTCAGTATCGCCGGGTCGACCGTGGATGAATATGTTCGCCTGTCAGAGCTCCTTGCCGGCCGTAATGAGGCTTTTGCCCTGGAGGTTAATATCTCCTGCCCTAATGTCGACGAGGGAGGGTTGGAGTTCGGCGCTTACAGCGAGCCGGCAGGGCGTGTCATAGGCGAAGTCCGGAAGCGGTTTCCCGGAACTCTAATTGCAAAGCTATCCCCCAACGTTACCGATATCGTCGAGATCGCAAAGAGCGTTATCGATAACGGGGCCGATGCGGTGTCATTGATCAATACAATTGTTGGCACGGCAATAGATATTCATAAAAGAACCTTCAGACTCACGAATACTTTTGGAGGTTTATCGGGTCCGGCCATCCGCCCTATAGCGCTGGCCATGGTCTACCGGGTGGCGAGCGCAGTCGACGTCCCGGTGATAGGCATAGGGGGCATAACCACTACCTCGGATGCCGTGGAATTTCTTCTGGCGGGCGCCAAAGCCGTCCAGGTGGGGACCGCATGTTTCATCGATCCCAAGGCACCCTTCAATATTATAGAAGGTCTCCGCAACTACCTTATCAGTCAGGGCGAGGACGATATTAACAATATTATCGGAACAGTTAAACCGCTGTGATTTTTAAAGAAAAATTGCTCGAAGCCTCGAGAAAAAACAGAAGCTGGCTGTGTGTCGGTCTCGATCCGGATACGGCGAAACTCCCCGGTAATATAGGCTCCGGGCCCGAGGCTGTTTTGAAGTTCAATCGCGCCGTTATAGAATCGACCACAGATCTGGTATGCGCTTACAAACCGAATGCGGCATTCTATGAAAGCATGGGAGCCGCAGGCTTTGATATATTAAAGGAAACTATAAAATCGATCCCCGATTATATCCCGGTGATCCTTGATTTCAAAAGAGGAGATATCGGCAACACCGCCGCCATGTATGCCAGATCCGCTTTCGAGCATCTCCGTGTGGATGCCGTTACGGTGAACCCCTATCTCGGTAGAGATTCCGTTGAGCCGTTTATCAATTATCGGGATAAGGGCACCTTTGTGCTTTGCCTGACATCGAATCCGTCATCATCAGATATTCAGAGGCAATTGATGCTTCTGGACGATCCTCCCGAGATTGAGCGGATGCCGCCTCAATCGAAGGCAAAAAAGTTTGCCGAATTCTTCAAGGCATCAACTCAAACACTTTTTTCTTATATTGCCGACCTCGCCGTAGAATGGAACAGCCATGATAATATTGGGCTGGTGGTGGGTGCTACCTCGCATGCGGAACTGGAGCAGATACGAAAAAAGATTGGAGAAAGCATGCTCATATTAATACCTGGCGTCGGGACGCAGGGGGGCGATCTGGAGAGATCTGTCATTTACGGCTCCAATTCGAAGGGCGAGATGGCAATAATAAATGTCGCCAGGGGGATAATATACGCGTGGGAAAATGAATCTCTATTTCAATCTGAAATTCGTGATGCTGCGGAATCCTTCAGACGTCAGATCGTGAAAGCAGCCGCAAGGAAAACGGGATCAAAACGTTAATGGCGATATCCACTTTTTCGCGATATTAATCTTCTACGGCTAATTCATATATGAATTAGCTTGACACTAAAATGGGAATAAATATATTGATTTTGTATTCTTATTCAGATGTGGAGTGAGATTTAACGATTGTGATTGGTTACGGTTAATATAATGCCGGTTAAAAGCAAATCGAAAAGAGCCAGGGAAAAACTCCCGATCGTCGTAATAGGAGGGGGACCGGCAGGGATGACGGCCGCAGAGACTGCTGTAAAAAAATACAAGAACGTGGTCCTGTACGATAAAAATCCGGTCCCGGGCAAAAAGCTAAGCTCAATTAAGTCCGATTCGATCCTGATTGGCAAAAAGCTGTCGGCGGAAAGGACGGCAGAGGCTTTCGGCGCCAAGGGGAAATTCATAATGCCTGCGCTGAGGAACTTCGGGTGGAAAGAAATTGCCGATCATCTGGAGAAGGTCAAACTACCGGTGGAATTGAATGGCGATAATCAGCTCACAATCTCATCGGAAAGCGCTCCCTCGATTCCCACGCGCCTCAAGGAAAGCGCTGAATCAGCCGGGGTGGTGATCAAGAAATCCTCGCGCGTGACGGATATAGAAATCTCGGGCGGTACCGTACGAGGAATCGTGGTCAATAGCGTGACTCACCCTGTATTGGCTGTTATTGTAGCGTCCGGTTCGTATTCGTCGCCCAATAGGGGATCAACGCGCGATGGATATGAGATGGCAAGAAAGGCGGGGCATAGAATAGTCCCCATCAGACCGGCCATGGTGGGTCTCGAGACGGTGGAGAGATACAGCCGGATTATGGCCGATGTTAAGGTCAGAGATTGTCGTATCGATGTTTATCTCGATGAAAAGCTGCAGTTCACCGACAGGGGAGACTTAACTTTCACGGGATATGGTCTGGAAGGGGATCTGATATTGAATCACTCTGCGCGAATAATCGATCTCATCGAGAAGGGTCAGGTAAAAGTGTATATCGATCTGATGCCCGATAAGTCGAAGGCCAGAATCGAGAAAATTCTGGGACAGGGTTTGGTGGGCAGTAACCAGATAACGGTCTGGGAGATCCTTACAAAATACATACCGGACGGAATGCTCGATGTTATGCATAAGATGATCCGAATTCACAGCCGCAGACCGGCGGTGCATCTCTCGAGCCTCGAGAGAAAAAGCCTGGCCATATGGCTCAAGGAGTTCGTTTTCACGATAAAGAGATGCCGTCCGTTTAACGAAACGAGAGGAGTATTGGGCGGGGTCTCGCTCGATGATATAGATCCTGAGACCATGCGCTCGAAAAAGGTCAAGAACCTCTATTTCGCCGGCGAGGTTCTGGATCTTCTGGGCCCCTGGGGCGGATATAATATAGAAATGGCATTCGCCACCGGCCGTCTGGCCGGGCTCTCGGCGGCAAATGCCAATAGCGTCAAGAAAAAAACGGCGAAACGCTCCAAGGCGCGCTAAAGCGTATCATTCTTTATTACATATATATAAATAGTTGTTTGATCGAGAAGTATTCTTGCATGTTGTATATCTGTTCTGGTTACCGGGCAGGATCTGGTGACGGGGAATTAAAGCTACATCGACCGCAAAGCGGCCCGGGAAGGCCTCCAGATTTTCCATAGGCGGATGAGTTCCGGGGGGAAGGTCTGAGCTTTTCTGTTCGGTCAGGTGACCCGACGGCACATCCGGGATCGGGGAAGCAAATGGCAATTCGCCCCTACAGGCTATTGATACATATCACAAAACCGGCAGATAATTCTTAATCTCGAAATCGGTCACCGCTACTCTGAAACGATCCCACTCCAGCGTTTTGTTACTTACCAGCGCATTGAAAACATGATCGCCCAGAACCTCTTTCATCAGCTTTGATTTTTTGAATTCGGAAAGCGCCTGCAGCAGAGATGCCGGCAAGGTGTCGATCCTTTTCCTTTTTAGCTTCCTGGCGTCCATCTCGTATATATTTTCTTCCACCGGCTCCGGCAGAGGATAACCCTTTTTTATTCCTTCGTAACCGGCGGCGAGCATGACCGCGAATGCCAGGTAGGGATTGCAGGCGGGATCGGGACTGCGGAGTTCGACTCTGGTTGCCTTTTCCCTGCCGAGCTTATACATCGGAACCCGCACCAGTGACGAGCGGTTGCGCTGACCCCAGGATATGTAGCAGGGGGCTTCGTAATCCGGGACCAGCCTCTTGTAGGAGTTCACCCATTGATTGGTGACCAGACATAATTCTTTTACATGTACGAGGAGCCCGGCGATATATTTCTTAGCTATATCCGAAAGATGATAGGGATCGGAAGCGTCAAAGAATGTATTCTTACCCTCTTTGAACAGTGATTGATGCGTATGCATCCCCGAACCATTGACGCCGTAAATAGGTTTGGGCATGAAAGTGGCGTAATACCCTCTCGATAGAGCCTTCTCCTTCACCACCAACCGATATAGCATGGCGAAATCAGCCATCCTGAGAGCTTCCTGGTACTTCAAATCGATTTCGTGCTGGCTGGGGGCAACCTCGTGATGAGAGCATTCGACTCGAATTCCGATATCCTCCAGGGCGCCGACGGCAGACTTTCTCAAATGAGTGGTTTCCTCGACTGTGGAGAACTCGAAGTATCCGCCACGGTCCATTATCTCCGGGGCGTCGGAGCTCTTGAAATAGAAAAACTCGATCTCCGGTCCCATATATGCGGTGAATCCCTCCGCAGCCAGCCGCTCTACCATCCTTCTGAGAATGTATCGAGGATCACCTTCATACGGTTCGCCGTGAGGGGTCTTTATATCGCAGAATACGGAGGCTATCTTCTCGGAGTTTACCATCCAGGGGAATATGGTGAGTGTCGAGAGGTCCGGATGGGCCATGAGGTCTGATTCTTCGATCCTGACAAATCCCTCGATCGAGGACCCGTCGAATCCCTGACCGTTGATGAATACATCCTCGATCTCGGAGCGGGTTATGGTCATTCCGCGCAATACCCCGAGAACATCGGTAAACCACAGCCGAACATACTTGATGCCTTTTTCATCGATAAGTTTTAATGCGGTATCCGGATCAGCGACGCCTATCATGTTTATTCTCCCTGGAATCTCGTTACTCGCCCAATTTCAAGAAAGCCCTATATAAGATCTTTGATCATACCGCGTCAACATTTATCAGGAGGAATAACAGATTTTTTTCGGATTTTTGATGATTTTGCGGATAGATATTATAGATAAATCAATCCTGTTTAAAAGCAATCTCCCGGCGTTGCGCCGGAGAGATCATGAATGATATTGACTTACACGGATCATTTCCGGTGCTGTTTATGCCATTCTATGGTTTTTGCAAGCCCATCTGAAAGCTTCGTTTTCCATTGAAAGGCAAGGATCTTTTCCGCTTTTGAGAGATCCGGGATCCGGCGTCTGACATCCTCGTATTTACCGCCAAAACTTTCATAAGGAACGAGCGTGATCTCAAGCGGTCGACCCGGGCGGATGAGATCGTTAATCATCTGCGCCAGTTGCTTGATGCTAACCTCTTCATCCGAACCGAGGTTGATTATCTCTCCGACCGCTTTTTCCGATTCCGCCGCCGCCATGATACCGGAAATTAGGTCATCGACATAGGTAAACGAGCGTGTCTGGGAGCCGTCGCCGTGGATGGTCATCTCCGTATTGTCCAGAACCTGATCGATAAAAACCGACTGCGGTCCCCCCCACCAGGAACGGTGATGCCGCGGGCCGTATGAACCGAAGAACCTTAAAATGACCACCGGGAGATTCTTTTCGACATGATAGGCCAGGCCGATGTGCTCATCGAAGATTTTGCTGACTGCGTAGCTCCAGCGCCTGCTGTCCGACGGCCCTATCAGCAAATCATCGGTTTCCTTGAAAGGCGGTTTCCCCTTGCCGTAAACATCCGAGGTGGACGCCAGGATTACCTTACAACCGTGCTCTTCAGCCGCCTCGAAGACGTTTCTGGTGCCATCATTATTTATTCTCAAAGTGGAGAGCGCATCGCCATAACGCGGGATTTTTCTGGCCGCCAGATGGAAGATTACCGACACGTCGCTCATAGCCTTATGGAGAGAGGCGGCGTCGCAAACGTCGTTATGATGAAAAGAGAAATCGCCTCTTTCGGCGATATGTTTTATGTTGTCTTTCGAGCCGTATGAAAGATCGTCGTAGCAGCGAACAATATATTCTTTATCGAGTAATGCTTCACAGAGATGCGAGCCTATAAAGCCCGCACCGCCCGTAACTAATGCAGCCGGTTTTATGCTATCCTCCAGCGACTATCGCTTCCCTGATCGTCTTGATCTTATCGGTGCCTTCCTTGATGGAATCCGGCTCGAACAGGCTCTTGCGGACATTCATAAACACATCCACGATTCTCTCCGACACATGGCCGTCCCAGTATTTGGGGTATTTCCCGGTCTTGACTTTTCCATTTAAGATATTCTCCGCTGCGGCGACTATCTTCTCCGGATAAGCCCCGACCAGGATATTGGTCCCCTCGGTCAGCGTTACCGGCCGCTCGGTGCTCTTTCTTAGCGTCAGGCAGGGGATGTTCAACACAGTGGTCTCCTCCTGAATACCGCCGGAATCGGTCAGCACCATGGCGGCCTCGGACTCCAGTTTCAGAAAATCGAGATAACCGACCGGATCGATAAGCCGGATTCCCGTCTCGCCAAAATATGAGGATAGCTTGTATTTATCAATACTTAATCTGGTTCGGGGATGGCATGGAAATATCACGGGTACTTTTTCAGCCACACTATTTACAGCCCCCAGGATATTTTTCAACGTCCTGGAATCATCGACATTTTCGGGTCTGTGAAGGGTCAGCAGGGCATAATTTTTCATCTCGAGGCCAAGCTGGTTCGTGATCCCCCGGCTCTGTGCGATCTTGATATGGTTTAAAAGCGATTCTATCATGATGTTACCCACGAAGAATATCGCGTTTTCGTCGGCTCCCTCGTTGATCAGGTTCTGGCAGGCGGAACTTTCGGTCGTGAAATGGAAATCGGCGATTCTATCGGTCATTATCCGGTTAATCTCCTCCGGCATGCCCATATCGAACGAGCGCAATCCGGCCTCGATATGAGCGATGAGGATTTTGCATTTGGCCGCCACCAGGGCGCAGGCCAAGGTGGAGTTGACATCGCCGACCACAACGACCAGATGAGGCATATTCTCCAGGACCACTTTCTCGAATTCCATCATGATCCTGGCCGTCTGCTCCGCGTGAGTGCCGGAGCCGACTCCCAGATGAAGCTCCGGTTTCGGCATTTGGAGTTCGTCGAAGAAAAGCTGGGAAAGTCGGCGGTCGTAATGCTGGCCGGTGTGCACCAGTATCGGATCGAGAAAGTCTGAGAATCTCTTCATCCGCTCGATTATCGGTGCGGCCTTCATGAAATTGGGCCGTGCGCCGACCACTACTATTACCTTCATTCGCGGTGGACGATATTGAGTCACAATTCACCCCCGGATCAAATTCGATACTATAAACCGTTCTATTATATATATTCGGAAGACCCGGCGATTAAATGAACACGGCCTGCCATTTTTTGGGAAGGCTATATGACGGCATGGTGAAGGCGGCATCTTAGGCTTGGTTCCCGTCGACCCTCATGGGATATGAGGGCAAACGCAAGATTATTCCCCTAACTGGCGAGAAGCAAAGCAAATGTGGGATGGTTGAGGAATTGCATGAAAAGCGGAAGGCATTCAGAGCAGGCAACCAACGAGCTTAACCAAGAACCCTCAGAGGTAAGTGATTGTCAAATCAAGTATCGTTCAGTACAAATAAATCCTTGTAAAACTACAGGAGATTTATAGATGTTCCAGCGCCCTCTGTGTTTTTAGAGAAAGAACGCTGTTTGGAGTTTTTCTTTCGAGGTATAAAGCACGACGAAAATGAGATTTGGCAGTAGGATAATCTTTCAAAGCCCTAAAAATTAGACCCATATGGAAATATGGCCAACCGTACGTACTATCTCGACTAATACAGGCAGCCAACACTTCGCTTGCAGTTGTAAGATTACCCAATTTATAGTAAATATACGCTTGGATGTCATTTATCATATTGAATTCAGATATATATATGTTTTTGGGTATTTCTCCTGAATGAAACATTGCCTGGATAATATTGGAGGAATCAAAAATCAAAGCCACGGCTTCCATTAATCGCTCTTTGGCCTCTTCACAGTTCTTCCCCTTAAGATCCAAAATCTTGCCTGAATGAAGAGCAATAAAAAGTGCCTTTAGAGACTTAGCTAACGGACAGGTAGGATCGATTTCTATAGCCCTATCCTCACACTTCTCTGCTTCTACAAAATCCTCTTTGGCACAATAAAACAATCCCATATTCACGCATAGATAGGGATTATTGGGCTTCTCTTCAACCGCCTTTTGAAGGACAGAAAAACCCTCTTCTATCTTACCTAAGTTGTAAAAAGCTCGAGAAAGTATATATGTAATTCGTGAAGAAGATAATCCATCGGAAAGTGACTCGTATGCAGTCTCAGCAACCTTAGAGTAATCATTCTTAATATAGTATGCCCTACATTTTATAACGTAGCGATCGATAGG
>CBDVBL010000029.1:0-10600 GCA_965372205.1 uncultured bacterium | reverse complement strand
GCGGCACGCAAAGGGCCTCCAACATCGGCCAGTCGGCCCGCGAAATAGACAGCGTTTTCTTCGCGCCGGAGCGTCTGGTCCAGGAGACGCGAAAGTCCGCCGCGCAAAAGCACCGCCTGCATTTCCGTCATGCGGTAGTTATAGCCAGCGACGACGAAATCAATATGATCTTCATACCGCCGGCCGTGATTTCGAAGTTCCCGTACCGTTCGTGCTAATGCCGGATCATCCGTGACAACAGCTCCTCCCTCGCCGGTGGTTATAATTTTCCTGGGATGAAAGCTGAAGGCCGCCAGCCTTCCGAGATTCCCGCAGCGCTCTCCTCTCAAACTCGAACCAAGTGCGCAGGCGGCATCCTCAAATATGGGAAGATCATACTTAGCTGAAAGCGAACGTACTTTCGCGATATCGACCGGCCAGCCAAAGTTATGAACCACCATTATAGCCCGGGTATGAGCCGTGATACTGTTTTCTATTTCGCTGGTATCCATATTGAAACAATCGGATCGAGAGTCCACAAAAGTGACGCGCGCTCCTGCTATTTCCACTGCGTTAGCGGAAGCCGGGTAGCTGAACGCCGGGACAATAACCTCATCGCCGCGACCGATGCCGAGAGCCATCAATCCCAAATGCAATGCGGCGGTGCCTGACGAGACACACACGGCATAGCGGACCTTTAGATAACTGGCCAACTGACGTTCGAAAGACTCCACCACCGGCCCGCTGACCAATTGTCCGGATTTCAGGATATCGACTACCGAGCCTATGTCATCAGGCGACAGGTTCAACCTGACAAGCGGTATTTGCATAGATTCTGTCATAATACCAGTCCGCCGTTTTCTTTAAACCTTCCTCCAGATCTATTTTCGGCTGGAATCCCAATATCGATTTCGCCTTATCTATATTGGGAATCCGCAATTCCACATCGACCAGATCCCGCTTGGTGAATACTATTCTGGATTTGGAATAGGTTACGCGATTAATTGCCAGAGCTAAGCCGTATATGGTAACAGTCCCACGGGGATTCCCAATATTAAAGCTCTCGCCCACGGCATTCTCGTTTTCGAGGGCCAGCAGCACGCCATCGACGATATCATCGATATAACACCAGGAGCGTATCTGATCGCCATTGCCGCGGATTATGAGATCTTCGCCCTTAAGAGCCCTGGCAACGAAATGGTGAACCGCTCCCTCTCCGACCTGGCCGGGGCCATAGATGTTAAACGGCCTTATGGTTAAAGCCGGGAGACCTTTTTCTTTATAATAGCTATAGGCAAGATGTTCGCCGGCAAGTTTCGAGACGGCATAGGTCCAGCGGGCATTCCCCACTGCTCCGAGGGAGGTGGTGTCGCCTTCCTCCGAACGGAAGGCATAAGATCCAAACACCTCCGACGTGGAAAAATCGATGAAGCGCTCTAGAGACTTCAGTTCTGATGCGGCTTTGAGCATATTCGCCGTCCCCTGCATATTAACCTGCATGGTTGCTATAGGCGATTTGATAACGGTGTCTATGCCGGCTATGGCGGCCAGATGGATGATGATTTCTGCTCCCGCCAGATGCCGTCTGACGTCGTCAAAATCCAGTATATCCCCTTTGATTATTTTCAGGTTCGGATGATTCTCGAGCCTGCGACCATCCAGGCTATTGCGATGAAAATTGTCATAGATAACAATCTTATTGCTATCGATCAGCCGTGTTACTAGTGCAGAACCGATGAAGCCCGCTCCACCGGAGATAAAGATATTCTTACCGGAAACTGACATCATAACTCCTAATTAAGCAGATACGAGTTGGGATCTTCTACGTACCTGTGGCCATGCAGCACGAAATCGTAGATCCAGAGGTACTGGCGAATAATTTTCATCGGGTCGTGATGCATCCGCGCCCAGATCTTGCTTGTGCTGCCGATTCTGGTGATTTCTTTTCTGCTTTTCAGAAGGTTCTCCAACTTATCGTGGAGATTATCCTCGGTGACGTAAACGACGGGATTATCGGGATGATAGCTGGCCGCAAAATTCGAGATTCCACAGAGCACCGCATGCCCGGCGGCCATCGACTCGATGGCCGATAACCCGTAAATACCGACCGACACCTGGTCGTATGTGATATGACAACGGCTCTTGATATCGAGACATTCCTCGTTTGATTTTCCTTCGATAAGCTCAAGCTCGATAGGATATTTCTGCTTTAGCTTTTCATAAGCGTCGAGTAGTTGTTCTGTCTTTTTGAATTGCCGGTTGGTCGGCGGATGGCAGATTCTGATAACGTCCCTGGGTGGAGTGCATTGCTTTATGCGGGAGAAATCGCACATCATATTTACATGGTAGAAGAGGGGAGCTTTCTCGATCATTGTGTAATCCCAGGCTGACAAACCTGTTATCTTGTTCTCCTCATGCCACCTGTAGATCTGCGCGGCGTTGTTTCGCATCTCGGAACCATAGTATTGAACGAGGCAGTTATCCGGTTTCAAAATATTCGCCCAGTTAATATCGTTGAGGTTCTTGGGGAATCGCCCAATATGATAAAAATCGGCGTTCTCAATCACCTTAACCGCTTCTTCATAGTCCTGTTGATTGCCGGAAGAGAGTATCAGATCTTTATCATAGGAAAGGTAATCACCCTGAAGTATTATCAGCCGGGCTTTGTGAGTCGTATAACGATTGATCATCCTGAACAATAAGGATAACTGTCCGGCAATATTGAAGTCAGCTACCACCGCGATATTGTTGCCGGTTTTTTTCTCCCGCAGCTCTTCCGGCACATGTTTCAAGAACAGTTCATCGTCTATGGATAATTGTTTCTTTTTTATAGTCAAAGTGCCCTTTGTTCTAGTCGCGGGAAAGGAACAGTCGTCAGGAACGACTGATTGTTGCACTGTCGTCTGCATTGATCCCGAAGGAATATTATTATCGTCTTCCTGCGGTAATTGATCGTTCGAAGCCGCCTTCAAGAACTTTTCTATCCAGCTTATACCCTCGGAATAAGCGCCATCGTCCCAGCAGATCTTGAAAAGGTTCATAAGAGCGCTTTTATAAAGGGGATTAGCCTCCAGAGCTTTAATGAAGTGTCCTTTAGCGAGATGCGTTTTTCCCTGCGAATGGTAGATCACTCCCAGATCGTTATGGGCTGCGGAATCGGCGGGATTTATCTTTACAACCCTGAGAAAGTTCTCGACTGCTTCCGATTTACGATTCTGACGGCTGTGTACTAATCCCAGATTGTAATGGCCGTCTGCATATTCAGGGTCTAAGTCAATCACCCTGTTGAATATCGATTCCGCTTTGCTAAAATCCCCCCTGCGGGCGTAAATTGAACCCTGGGTATTAAGCAACTCGTGATCATCAGGCGTTTCCTGCAGGATTGAATCAAGCTTTTCCAACGCCTGATCCTCATCGCCCTGATCGATCAAGCTTGCGATAACCTGTCGGGATTCGCAGTCGTTGTTTTTGACTTCCGTAATCTCTGGCATAATCTGACCTTTTTATTCGTTTTCGTTATTTCTAATTATGTTACATTATTCAAGTAAGAAATATTGTTACCACGGGGTCGTAATTCATCCATCATGTTGCGGCTTCAGCCAGTCTTTTGTCAATTTCTTCAAATATGGAATGCTCCGGACTGTAATCGCTTTCACTCAGAACAAGTTGGGTGGCACAGCTGTCTTTCATGTTGATCGCCAGGGGACCCTGCAGATTGGCCGTCATTTTCTCCGGATGGTTGGTGGGAATCGATACCAGGACAAACAGCGCAATATCCTCGAGTGAGGAGGTCTGGAGAGCGGCGATTTCCCTGGGAGTGATATCGACCATATAATCCGGCTTGAAAAACAGAGGATCGATCAAGAGGAAGGCAATGTTCCGGTCCTCGATAGACTGGAACCATTTAAAAGGCTCCTGCCCCTCGAGGGAGACTACTATGAATTGCTTTAGATGTTCAAATCCCAGAAATCCCCTCACCATCCCGATAGTGGCTGAGGTATCATATTCTATGTCGCCGAAACGCGTGGCCTTTAACTCCATCAGATCCCCCTTATCTTAGAAAATTCAGCAACGATGGCTGAAGCATTCTTGCTGCCGAAGCCAGGGCAGCCTGATAGGCGGCCTCGGCTGATGCGATATCCGTGATAACCCTTGTTATGTCAGCATCCTCAACTCTGGAGAGTTGAGTTGTTACCTGAAGTTCGAAAGACAGAAGCCTATAAGAGGCCGTTTCCCCTCGATTTACCCTGGCGCCAACATCGGAACGCTCAATCAGAATCCGATCCAGAGCGCCATCGAAAGTCCCCAGACATATATTTATCTCCTCGGTGTTGTTTCTTTCCAGAGCATCTTCTAAGACCATCATATTTCCCAGCAGATCGGGCGAGCCAAATATCCCGAGATCCTTGGCGGTGCGGCCGCCGTCGGCTTCCATGACAGTCAAAGATCGGCCCTCGACGTTCGAAAACAGGATCAATCCGGTTTGCTGATCATTTATTCTGGCCTCGACTTCGATGCCGGAAGAATTAATAAGGTTTATAACATCCATAATGGTGGCATTGGGATCGTTGGCCAAGGTTGAAAGATCTATATCCTGCTGGTCGTCTCCGTTAGCTATCCTGAACTTGCCCAGAGGAAATCCCTGACCGTGATCCAGGGCCGAAAGCAGGGTGAAGTATGCAAGTTGAGGATTGACGTCGTCGCCTTCCATAATGTCATAGGAGGTCCCCCCCAGAAGACCTAAACTGCCGGCGGTATTCTCTCCGGCAGCGCTTTCGACGACCTGTATCGAATACGGGTTGAGATCTTCGCCCATGAATACTGATACAACCTCGCCTATAAGACCTAAATCCGACGCGGTTTGCGTGCCCTGTATTCCCTCCGATATGGTTATGTTCAGGGGAACAACGTTGGTATCGGTAATTACGATGTGGTTTTTTTCAGGATCAATCGATGCGGTAACATTGTTGATTCCTCCCGCAGCCAACTGAGTGTTGATCTCATTGATAACATCTCCCAGATTAGCGGCCGCAGAGATATCAACGTCAACCGAAATCCCCCCGCCGGTGGCAAAATGAATGGCTCCTGTCTGATCGACCCCCAGACCTTGATTCAACAAACCCAGTGGAGTGCTGGCTGTAATATGAGAATCTGTTGTATCTTCGAGGCGAAAGCCGCTGACCGCATCGCTGATGCTGGCGGTGAAGTTCGGAATACCCATACCATTAATAGCATCGAGAACATCCTGGACGTTGCGCGCCGCCGATACATCGATATTATATTCGCCGTTTAGCGTTCTCAGAATGAATTGGCCGGCCCCGAGATCGACGCCTTCGCCATTATTCAGGTTATCAAGCCAGAGGTTGGACTGCAAACCAGGATTCAGATCATGACCATCTCCCAGCGTTCCGACCGCGCTGGTGAGGAAATTCGCACCGATGCTATTTATCGCAAGAAGCGATGAGGATTCCGTTTCAAGCGAGATACTTGAATAATCGCCCTGGTATATAATTCCAATCGGTGTCACCAGAAACGGTGTGACGTTCGTCCGGGTACCCGAGAATATATAGTTGCCCTCAAACCTGGTATTGGCGGCATCGATTATCTGGTCGAACAGATCCCTAATCTGAACCGCTCCTCCCTCGCGGGCGGCAGCGTCATAAGTATCATTGGCAAGTTGTACCGCAACTTCCTTGGCGTCTATAATCAGTTCATTGATATTTGCCAGCGCTTGATCGGAAAAGGTCAGCCATGATGTGGCCTGATCGATATTTTTCCTGAATTGCGATATATCGGACAATGTCGAACGAAAGCCGAGAGCCTTGGTTATCCCGATGGGATCATCGGACGGCTTGTTGATTCTTCGCCCCGAGCTGGCCATGGTCTGGAGTCTGAGAAACCGGGCCTGGGAGAGAGCCAGATTTCTCGATACCGTATTTATGAGCATATTCGTCGTAACACGCATGTTATTCCTCCAATAATTTATCTCCGCCTTATTTCCGGCCAGACAACTTTATCGTATCCGCAAGGAATGCCTGCCAGACTGACGGTTTCTCCTGTAATCCTCCATCGGGATGTATCCGCGCAGTGCTGCCAGGATACCAACCTCTGCAGAGGATTTGTACTGCTTATCTCTCGATCCATTTTTTTCTTTATCATAGATATCACTGTTTTTTCCGGCCTTTGCTGGCTTTAAAGATCCTGGCCAACTCCTGAATATCCTCTTTTAATGACATTGACGCTTTAATATTTTCCTGCTGAATCCTCTCGAATATCTCATCGCGATAGACGGCGATTCGCTCCGGGGCGGTGATTCCAAGTTTTACCTGCTTGCCCTGAATCCCCAGGACAGTCACTCTAATTTCCTCGCCAATTGCAATCGATTCGCCTGATTTCCGTGCCAGAATCAACATCAAAACCTACCCGTTCTCGGACTATTTACATTAGCTCGTGAAGGAAACCATCCGGTTAATGATCGTATCGAGAGCCGAATCCATGGCTGAAATGACCCTGGCGGCAGCCTCGAAGGCATGTTGATACCTGATCATATTCGCCATTTCCTCATCGAGAGATACTCCACTCGTCGACTGTCTGGCATTTTCGATCTGGAACATCAGGGCCATTTGATTCTGTTCCAGATTTTGCGCCTCCTGTGATCTTATTCCGATCTTACCGATCACGGATGCGTAATACTCGTTGAAAGTCGCCTGGCCATTCTTGAGTATGAGCGCCTCTCTAAGAGAGGCCATGTCCAGAGCGTTCGAATTATCCCCGATTTCCCCGTTCAGGCTGGCAGCGATATAATTGACATCCTGCAGTATCAGGGGATTGAGTTCGATATCCGCGGCTCCGGTAGTATTGGGATCGAAGAAATCGATGCCCGTTTCCCCTCCCAAACCATATCCTGCCCTGTGGATTTCATTGACGGCCGCTACCAGCTCCGTAGCCAATAGATCCATCTCAGCCTGACGCTCGACGACGATGGTGTCGCGAGCCTCAAGAATAGCTTCAAGCTGCCCGCTGGGGTGTTCGATATCGATCCCGGTTCCCTGAAAGAATATCCTGGTGGTTACGGACGTTCCCCCCGATTGAGTTTCGGTGGCGATTTGAAGAGAGGAGGAGCCATCGACCAACGCCATGCCGCCCAGAAGAACTGTATATGATCCGTTAGATTGCTCCAGGACGCCTACATTTACCGATTGCGATAGCTGATCGACCAGATAATCGCGTCTATCGCGAAGATCATTGGCGATGTTCCCGGTCAGCTCGGCTGAGACTATAGACTGATTCAGGTCGGCTATCTGGGCTGCAGTATTGTTTATTTGCAGGACCATGGTATTGATATCAGCATCGAGAGATTCCCGGAGATCTCTCAATTGAGTTGAAAGGTGGTGAAACGAGTTTACAAGAATAGACGCCTGTTCGCGAACAGCCACCCTGGCTGATTCGCTTTCAGGATTATTGGCCAGGTCCTGCCAGGAGTTCCAGAAACTATCCAGCAACGCCGATAGGCCGGTATCTTCCGGCTCGTTGTAGATCGATTCCACCTGGCTCCAGGTCTGGTTTAAGAACCTCCATTTCCCGAGTTTATGAGATTCGCTCCGGAACTGCTGATCCAAAAATAACGACCTGATTCGGCGTATATCGCTTACATCAACTCCCGTGCCAAGGCTGCCGAACGGCAGAACCATCGGGATATTAGAATTCATGATGGCACGTTGCCGGGAAAAGCCCGGTGTATTTACGTTGGCAATATTGTGTCCCGTGATGTTTAAGGCTAATTGCTGAGCCATAATCGCCCTTTTGCCGATCTCCAATCCTATGTTAGCTCCGTACATTTCAACCCATCCTTGTTAAGAAGCTGCCTCTGTCAACAGCACTGCGCGGCGGTGCCACGGGATTATCATAGATGACTTTGGGATTATTTGTCTGGTGAATATAGTCCATCGTCTGCTTTATGATGCCCATAGATTGTTCAATTAGAAGTTCGTTGCGTTTCTTCTGATTATTTACCTTATCATGAATATCAAGAATCGTATTTTTTAATCCTTCGAGCTCATTGAAGTTGGGTCCTTTAAAATTCTCGATGAGTTTTCCGATTGTGATATCCTCCGGATTCATCGCCAGTCGTTCCGACAGACTTTCTATAATTCTGCGGCGGCCGGTCTCGAGATTCACGGCATCCTGGGCCAGAGTGTTTATTTTCTCGACGCTGGTTTTTATCCCGCCCAGATCGTTTTCGATCAAAAATTGTTGCTGTTCGGTCAATCTCTCGAGGTACTTGACGAAAACGTCATACTCGGCATTGAGAATGTTAACCAGTTCTGTTAATTCTTTTTCCATCGTTATTTAAATCGGCATAAGTACTTATTCGATAACAGGATTTATTCAATCATCATCGATGACATCACATTACGAACATATTTACGGGTTTCGGGGTACGGCGGGATACCATTATACTTCTCCACTGCTCCCGGGCCAGCGTTATACGACGCAATTGCTTTTACAAGGTCGCCGCCGAATCTCTTAATAAGTTGAGACAGATAGCGCGATCCACCCATAATGTTCTGTGCCGGGTTGAAAGGATCGGTTACGCCCACCATGGCGGCGGTGGAATCCATAAGCTGCATCAGGCCTTTGGCACCCTTGTCGGAGATTGCCTTGGGATTGCCGGCGGACTCCTGTCTGATCAGAGCTTTTATCAAATTTGATTTAATGCCGAACTTCCTGGCGGCCTCGTTGATGATATTATCAAACCTGGAAATGAGCCTGTCGATACTGCTCATCGATGTATGATTCCTTTGCATTGCATCAGGTCTTTCCGGCGCCGGGATGAAAGCTTTCGTGGCATCGGCCTGCGGATGGATCCTCTGGGGCTCAGGCCGGTGAACGATCCTGGTAGCAGGCTCCCTGGTCGGCTCCTGTTGATTGGCTATCAGGGGAGCGTACCTGCTGTAGAGCAGATCGCCGATTTTGAGCTGGCCCGACTCGGACATTGTGCTGGCCAGTTTCTCATCGAATATCTGTTGATAAATATCGCTCCCAAATCCGCCGCTGAATAGATCGGATTTCTGGGTGGTCTTTCGCATGCTCTTCAGTATATAGGAGATGAATATGGCTTCGAATTCCCTGCACGCTTTTTTCAGCTTATTAAGCCGAATCTCATCCTGTTCTTTACCGGCCATCGAAGATAGGCGATCAATGCTTGTTTGGGATGCCGGTGGAGCAATATTTGGGCTGAAGATCTTCATCACATAATTACAAGTTCAGCTCTGAGTGCGCCGGCCAGTTTCAGCGCCTGGAAAATGGCGATAATATCCCGCGGCGTGGCTCCGATCTCGTTCAATGCGATCGCCAGATCCTTGATGCTTGCTTTTTCCTCCATGTTTATGATCCGGGCCGGTTCAGCTTCAGCGCTCAACTCGGAATCGCGAGTAAGCACAGTCTTTCCCTGGGAAAAAGGTTCCGGCTGGGAAATCTGGGGCGTGGCCTTGATCTCGATTTTCAGGTTACCGTGAGCGAGAGCGACAGCTGAGATCGACACATGCTGTCCGGCAACTATGGTCCCCGTTTTTTCGTTGATAACCACCCGGGCCACGGCGTCGGGTACGATCTGAAGTGTTTCAACTCTGGAAATGAGATCGACGAGGCCACCGGGAGTTCGGTAGACATTCGGGATTTTCACGGCCACATTCGCTTCATCGACAGCCACGGCAATGCCAGGCTCTATAACGGCATTAATCTTGCCCGCCATCCGCTGGCTGGTTGTAAAATCGGGATTAACGAGGCTGATGGTGAGGATTTCGGAGTTTACCTCAAACTGCCTTTGCACATCTACGATGGCCCCGTTCGGGATCCGCCCAACCAAAGTATAATTCTCGCTTATCCTATCCCCGCCGGCGGATTGAACGTTAAATCCGCCTATGGATATCGGACCCTGGGCTGTTGCGTAAACCACTCCATCCGTTCCGGAAAGCGGCGTAATCAGAAGCATCCCGCCCTGGAGAGAGGAGGCATCGCCCATAGATGAGACGGTGCAGTCTATCTTCGATCCTGCTCTGGCAAACGATGATAATCGCGCCGTAACTATGACGCCGGCTACGTTCTTAACCTTAACCTGGTTTTGCGGAAGAGTTACGCCCATCCGCTCCATCATATTGGTGAGCGACTGGATTGTGAAAATTGTGCTTTTGGAATCGCCGGTGCCATCGAGACCGACAACCAGGCCGTAACCGATAAGCTGGATATCATTGTCAAGCTGAAAGGAAGCGATATCCTTAACCCTTACCTCATAAGCAGAGCCGCCCTGGGCTATTAACAGGAGCGCAATAATCAATGCCGGAATCAAGCTTTTGCTTTTTTTCATAATCAGAAAATCCAGTTAATGATTCTGGTGAGCATTCCGGGGCGAGCACCATCATGGGTCTGCCCCTTCCCCTTGAATGACACCTGGGCATCAGCCACCTGATAAGAATAAATGGTATTCGAAGCGGAGATATCTTTTTGCCTGACAATACCGGATAGAAAGAGGGTCTCTTTATCCGAGTTGATCGACATAACCCGGCTACCTTCGATTGCCAGATCACCATTCTCTGAAACCGCTATCACCCTGACGGTCATT
>CBDVBL010000028.1:0-10862 GCA_965372205.1 uncultured bacterium | reverse complement strand
GGCGGCCGCCACCGCGTTAGAGGGTGCGATCGCCGACCCCAGAAAGTATGTCAAATGAAAAGATTAATAAGAGGCCGGGTCCACCGGCTGGGGCATTATATCAGTATCCATGATATATATCCTGACTCTTACCTTTCGTTAAGCGATCCAGTCGAGATGGCGGAACACGCACTCGAAGGATATGATCCTGAGTTGTCATCGAAGATCAATAACGGAGATATAATTATCGCCGGCAAGAATTTCGGGGTCGGACAGCGAAGGGAACAAGCGATTCTGGCATTGAAGCGCGCCGGTATCGCCTGCGTTGCTGCAAATTCCTTCGGCCGTATTTTTTACAGGGAGGCGCTGAATTCCGGATTGCCATTACTGGAACAACCCGAAGCTTACGAAAAAATCAAAGATGGTGAGACTGTCGATATCGATTTGGGTACCGGAGAAATTCGTTGTAGGAAAGGTCCGCTTAAATTCGATCCCCTGCCGGATTTTATGATGAGGATGCTCGATGCCGGCGGCTTGATCCAGTATACACGGGAAACCATAAGGCATCAGCGGTAGGAAACATTACTTTTTGTCCTGGTAGCCTCAGATCGCTATCCACATCAGAAACTCGATTATAATGCAAGCCAATCGTATAAAAGTAGTAATATAGATTACCGAAATTCCAGGATAGCGAGGGAAGCCTTTCGTGCCAGCCTCCGATCACGAGTAACCGGGATTTTCCCGCGGCTCGGTAATTTTTTTCCAGGAAAGGCGATTATTTTTCCGAAATTCGCATTCCGGATATTGTTCCCGATCCCGGATTGATCCTATAACCTAAACAAAATTGGCGACTTACAGAGCCCCCCGGTCATTCACGAGGTCTGGCATGAGCTTTGAATAATCCCCATTGGCATTATATGAGAATAGCGAATGAAACGGGGAATGCTATGGCCTTAAGGAAATCTGCGGTCCTGATTCTGGCATCGTTTTCGATAGCAACGGTGACGTTCGCCCAGACGACTCCGGAGCAGAAGAGATTATATGAAGAATATTTGAGGCAGAAGACCAGCGGTTCGAGATCCGGCAGCATCAGCGATATTGACCATTATATCACGCCCCCGGTTTTTTCAGATCGGGGCGTGGATCTTATGGCCGAACCGGCCCTGAAAGATACGATCGTAGTATCCTCACCGTCATCGAACGGCGATCTCAAGATGTTCGGCTATAATATGTTCGAGGGTTCCGCGGAGAGTTTTTCACCGATAATGGAGGCTACTCCCCCTCCGGATTACAAACTCGGACCGGGAGATAACGTCCTGGTTAACATCTGGGGGCGGGTCGATATGCAGCTGGAGTTGACGATTGATCGGGAGGGCAAGGTCTTCATCCCGAAAGTAGGCGAAATCATCGCCTGGGGCCTGACCATGCCGGAATTCAAAAAGCGTCTCCAGACCTCTCTCTCTGAGTACTACACCGACTATGAGCTATCCATATCGCTGGGAAAAATCAGGCGGATTAAAGTGTTTGTTTATGGCGAGGTAAAGAAGCCCGGAGGTTATACGTTATCGTCGCTATCCACTCTCTTCAACGCCCTGCACAGGGCGGGGGGAGCGAATGAAAATGGCAGCCTCCGCAACATCAGGCATATCAGGCATAACAAAGTCAAAGACGAGATTGATCTCTACCGGTTTCTATTGACCGGCGACAACGCCCAGAATGTGGAATTGCAATCCGGCGACGTGATTTTCGTGCCCGTGATGGGGCCCAGGGTGAGCATTACGGGCCAGGTTAAGAGACCGGCAATATACGAGCTTTTTGGCGCTGAGAAGCTCTCCGACCTTATTGAACTGGCTGGAGGATTTACGGCCGAGGCCCATCTGGAGAAAATCGATGTTGATCGAATTTCCACCGATGACAGCCGGATCCTGTTGACGGTGGATCTATCCGATGGACAACACGATGATGATGACAATCTGGTTCTGTTCGATGGAGATCGGGTTCATATTCCGTCGATGTTCGGGATACAGAAGAATACCGTAACCTTAACCGGCCATGTCAAGCATCCCGGCTCTTATGAGCTAACCGATTCGATGAAGGTATCCGATCTGATCGATTGCGGCGAACAATTGATAAGAGATTCCTACACCAAAAGAGCGAATTTATTCAGGACCTGGCCCGATCTAACTCGTGAAGTCTATGCCGTAAACATCGATGCGATCACCCGCGGGGTAGATTCTGATGATTACCTGCTGATGGACAAAGACAGCCTGGTAGTTTATTCGCAGAGCGATATCAAGCGACGGATGACGGTATCAATCTCGGGCGCCGTTAAGAACCCGGGAACCTATGAGTATTTCCGGGGCATGAGGCTGTCCGATGTTATATTCTTGGCAGGAAACGTTCTAAAGCAAGCCTATCTCCTTCGTGCCGGAATTGCCCGCGTCAATCCTGGCAGGCCCGCGGATATGATCTATGTAAATCTCCGTGAAGCTATCGAGGATAATATCAAGCACAAGAATATTCTGCTTGAGGAGGACGATATAGTTTATATCAGATCCATTCCGCGCTACCGAATTGGACAGAATGTTAAAATCGAAGGGGAGGTCGAGTTTCCGGGGAGCTACGCATTAATTGAAGAAAAGGAGCGGCTGCTCGATCTACTCGAACGCTGCGGTGGACTTACGCCTGATGCCTTTTTCGAGGGAATGGTTTTTATGCGAGAGTCCATTATGAGAGATTTAGAAAAACATCAGATCAAAACCATTCTTGCCTCCACCGAGGAAACGATTCTTGATAGTCTGAATCGTCCAATACCCAAACTGACCGGGGGACTGGACCTGAGCGGGGTCAATAGAATCATTATAGATACGAAAAGACTCGCTAAAAATCCTGATTCACCCGACAACGTGACGCTACGCGACGGTGATTATATCTATATACCACAGAAGCCATCCGGTGTTCAGGTCCTGGGAGCGGTTGCCTCATCGGGTACAATATCATTTGAAGATAACAGGAAGCCTAAATATTTCATAAGTGAAGCGGGAGGATACACATCCAACGCAAATAAGGATCAGGTGCGGCTGGCAAAAGCGAACGGACGGATTTTTTCCGGACGGAGAGCCTTCAAAAAGGAGGTCGATTCAGGAGATGTTATTGTCGTGCCCTACAAGATGAAAAAAGAAAAGGAATGGCTTCGCTCGGCAGTATCGACTATGGGAATCATTGCGTCTATCGCCACCACCGTGTTCGTGATCGATAGGCTGCAGTAGGAGCGGAGAGAGAATTGATAGATGTTATTGTCAAATAAGCGTAAACCCGAATACTTTAAAAGCGGAGCGGAAGACTACGCCGGATCAATAAAAGAAGAGGTGTAATATGCGAAGGAGACTGGTTAGAATCGCAAATGCGGTATTGGATCTTGAACCGTACAAGGTTGCGGAGAGGCGATATCCGCGCCTGAACGATTTGCGCACGGGGATTCTGAAGCTGGATCGGAATGAAATGACTGTGGGGCCGTCACCGGCGACAATCGAGACGATCACAAATTTTATAAACAATCGTCCGCTGAATTGGTATCCCGATCCGGATGCTGAAGAGCTAAGAATAAAAATCTCCGAATACACCTCGCATCCGCCGGATTACATAAGTTGCTATGGCGGGTCCGATATCGCCCTTGACAATATCGTCAGGACATATCTTGAGCAGGGCACTGAGATGTTAATCAGCGCGCCCGTATTTTCCAATGTGCGCACGGCTGCCAGAAGTACCGGCGCCAGGGTAATAGAGGCGTATCACCCGGATCCATTCAATCCAGGTATCGAGACCCTTGTGGATCATATTGGTCCTCGAACCAGAATGATATACATCTCAAATCCCAACGATCCGACAGGGGCGCTGTTTAGCGAGGCCGAACTAGTATTCTTATTAGCCTATGCTGAAAATGTGATGATAGTCGTGGACGAGGCATACTTCGAATATTGCCGCCGGTCGGCCATCGACCTGGTAAAGAGGTTTCCCAATCTCACGGTCGTCAGATCGTTTTCAAATGGCTTTGGTCTGGCATCGCTGGGGATAGGATACATAATCTCCGATCCGGAGAATCTCGAGTTCATCCAGAGAATCAAAACGGGCTACGGCATAAACAGCGTCGCTCAGATAGCTGCTTACGCGGCTTTAGAAAACCATGACTATATCAACGAATATATAGTCGCAGTTGATCAGTCAAAAAAGGTGCTTTCAAGCAGTCTTCCTGAAATAGGATACGAATTCCAGATGACGCCGGCGAACTTCTTTCTCCTGAGAACCTCCGAACCCGGGCAAGCCACTGAATTCCTGGAACAAAATGGAATTCTGGTTCGGAACCTGGCCGGAATAAAACAGCTGGATGGCTATTTGAGGGTGACCATCGGGACACCGGAACAAACCGATAGATTGCTTCTGGCCCTGAGCAGGATCGCCGAGAAATTCACCACCGGTTTTAACCGAAATCGTGTAGTAGAAGAAGCGGATAAGCCTTTTGACAGGCTTATGAAACCGGTCTCGATAAAATGATCCGAGCATCTTTGCATGAGTATTACAGGCGGGCAAAATCGACTACTCTCGGGGCTGCCCGAAGCGCTACGACTTTGATACCGTCTGGTTTTCACAGGAGGAGAAGCTTCTGGAGGCATCTTAAGTTTCTGAGAGAATCACAATGGATGTCTCCGGAATGGCATATTGAATACCAGGAGAAACAGCTAAGATTGTTGATAGATTCCGCATCGAAGCATGTTCCCTTTTATATCGAGACTTTCAAAACGGAGGGTATCGATCCCATTACGATCCGAAAACTCGGCGATCTGGCAAGGCTGCCGGTAATATCGAAATCGACACTGAAAAATAATCTACGCAGGTTTCAATCCAGAAACGCCAAACTTGATCTGGTCTCTCACAAGTCAGAACGGGTCGGGAATGTGGCGTCCGGTTTTCCGGTTGAGAAAGAAGCAGCGATAATAGAAGAGGCCCTCGTGGCCAGGCATTGGGAAAATTGCGGGTATGAACTGGGCCGGCCTGTAATTCATCTAACCAGCCATCCATTCAATAGACAGCATGAACCCCATGCTTACGACTGGATACGCAACAGGCATTATTTTGATCTCGGCCTATTGACGGCGAAAAATCTGTCTGAATACTGTCGCAACATAAAAGCTACAGGCGCAGAATTCATATTCGGTTATCCCAGTGCCCTCGAAATCCTCGCAGATTTTATAATTCAATGGGAAATAGAGCTCGATTTTCTTGGCGTGATGAGCGCCGGGGAAGTATTGACCAATATCGCCCGGGAGAAAATAGAATCAGCCTTTGGTGCCAAGGTGTATGATTGGTACGGTCTTTCGTTCCCCGCCGCAAGTATGGGGCAATGTCATTACTGTGAAGGCTACCATTTGTTTTCAGAGTATGGAATTCTCGAGCTGGTTGATTTCGATGGGAATTCGGTGTCAAAGAAAGGGAAGATCGGGCGGATAGTAGTAACAAACCTCTCGAATCATGCCATGCCCCTGATTCGCTACGATACCGGCGATCTGGGCGTCTACTGCGGTGAACCATGCCGCTGCGGGCGGGGTCTGCCGAAGATTGTGGAAGAAATTCAGGGTCGGGCGCAGGATCTTCTGATAAATGATGATGCCCTGCAACCGGCAAGGGAATGTGCAGGATAATCGTCGGGGGATAACATTGAGATTTGAAGGATTCAGATGTCGAAAATGATCGACGTGAGTTTGAAGCCCTTTATTGCCGGCGCCCGGCTGAAAGGCAGACATTGGCTAAGTAGATTGAAGCGGCGTCTGCGGGTAAAGTCGATAGACGATTTCTATAAATGTCACTGGGCGGGCGCGGAACCGTCGTCCGGTTATTTCATTAACCAGGATTCGTCCAGCTTCTATTTCTCCTCCGCTGATTCTCAGAAATATGTAGAAGCCCTGAAGACGAGCTTTTCCGATTCATATAATGAGATCATTAATCGTGCGTCCGATGTTGCAATCAACAGGTTTAATTTCCTGGGGTCGGGTGATCTTTTTCTCGGCGAAGATATTGACTGGCATATCGATTATAAATCCGGTAAACGGTGGCCGGGCAAGCATTATTCAGCGGTGCGGGTTGTAGATCTCGATGAAAATAAAGATATAAAGATTCCCTGGGAGCTTTCGCGCTTCCAGTTTCTCACCGATCTCGGGCGGGCATACTGGCTAACCAAAGAAGATGTATATGTAGAAAAATTCAAAGATCTGCTGAGCGACTGGGAGAAGAAGAATCCTATCGATATGGGGCCCAACTGGACCTGCAGCATGGAGGTCGCAATCAGAGCCATCAATATTATCTGGGGAGTCTATTTCTTTGCGGGGGCTGAGGCTATTGACGATGAGTTTGTGAAAAATGCAATAAGACTTCTTTATTATCATGGACTTCATATTGAGAACAATCTCGAGGAAATCTGCGACGGCGCCAATACGAACCATCTGATAGCCAATTATCTTGGCCTTTTCTATCTCGGGGTTCTATTCCCGGAATTCGATCGGTCGGAAGAATGGCGATCGAAGGCGATCGAGGGCATGCAAAAAGAAATAGAGGTGCAGGTATATCCCGACGGTGCCGACTATGAATGTTCGACGTCATATCATAGATTGAAATTGGAAATGTTTCTTTCAGCGTTTATACTGGGCCGTTTGAATTCTATCGAATTCAATTCTGTATATAAAGAGCGTCTTCATAGTATGATACATTTCTCTACGGCTATCACAGCGCCTTCCGGCAAGACGCCTTTGATAGGGGATAACGATGATGGGTTCGTGATTCAGCTGGCGAACAACGATCCAGCGGATCATCGATATCTTATCGACATCGGCTCATTGATTTTCGGTGAAAGGGTGCCCGGAGATCATCCTATCCCCGAGGAAAGATTGTGGTATCTGGGGCCCGACTCGCTGATTTCCTATAACGGGGGTATGGAGCCAGGATCGCATTGGTTTAAAGATAGCGGATTTGTCGTTATTCGGAATAAGAATCTACAGATGGTGTTCAGCGCCATAAAAGCCTCCAGGCATGCTACTGGCGGACATAAACATAACGACCTGCTATCTCTGACTCTCGAAATTGAGAAGATACCGTTTCTTATCGATCCGGGCACTTTCTGTTACACTGCGGATTACAGGATGAGAAATCTATCCAGATCGACCAAAATGCACAACACCGTTACAATAGATGATGCCGAACAAAACAGGTTTTTCGAAAGGCGGTTATTCTATCTGCCTTCGGATGCCGATCCGAGGGTGAATCTGTGGGTGAACGTCGGCAATTGCGCGGTTGTCTCCGCCAACCATAACGGTTATTCAATGTTCGATGATAATATATTGCATAAGAGGAATATCTGGGTCTCCATGGCAAATTATACCTTTCTGATTGTTGATGAATTTTCTGGAGGGTCTGAACGATCTCACACATTTGACTTGAGGTTCATAACGCCGCTGGATAAGATAGAGCGGATTGGTAATTCGACGGTTTTAATTCATAGCGCCGATGCCGGATCTCTGACGATAGGGCAATTGGAAACTGAAGCAGCGACACTTAATATAGAAAACGCCTTCTATTTTCCACGTTATGGAGTGAAGCGGCCTGCAAGTATCATAAAATATTCTTATAAAAGCAAGACTCCGTTTAAGTGCTCTACATTGATATGTTACGATTACAAAGTAGCTGAAGGCGTATACGAGATTAAAATGGCGGCCGCGGATCTTGAACAGAGATTTCGAGAAGTTGGAGTCGGCGTTTCGTGATGGATTAAGAGGATTTGATCGTCTTGTCAGGGGAAAGATGAATAAGAACTAACTGAGGATCCGGAAATACGGGGACGAAGCATAATGGGACATATGGCAGGGCTGTTTCTTCGATTACCTATCCGGCTGTTACAATCGGCGAAAACCATCAAACTGCAGTCAATCCGCCGCGAAGCTGTGATGAGCCGGCAACAGATCATTGCTAGGTTATTATGGGAATTAGAAATATAATTACGCGTATTGTCGAGATGTTTGCCATAGATTCCTCGCAGGTGTCAAAGGCGGCTGTCTTGAAAATGGGGAAACACAGCGGCTTCAGTGGGGAGAGCATAGTCACACTTTCCACGCAGGATTGGGGCGATCTCTGGACGAGTAAGCAACGATTCATGCTCCAGTTCGCAAGGCAGGGAAACCGTGTGTTGTTTGTGGAAACTCAATTTCATTGGGTAACCTACCTGAGATTGTTTACAAAACACTGGAGGAGGGCATTTCTTTTTCTTCGGCGGGCCAGAGAGATTGAGCCGAATCTCTATATATATACACCGCCCATATTGTTACCGGCGTTTCAGATATTTCCATGGATAAATGTTATCAATAACCTAATCCTTGCTGTTTTCCTCAGGTTAGTCCTTAGAAAATTATCCTTTAATGATCCGGTATTGTGGCTCTATACGCATTTTAATAAGCCTCTTGTGAAACGGATTGGATGTAAGAAAACGTTATATTATTGCGTTGATGACCTTACCGCCGCCAAGGGTCTGATAAAGAAAGAGATAGCTGCCAGGCAGGAAGCCGAAACGCTAAAATCTGTTGATACCGCTATAACTACCACGGAAATACTAAAAGAAACCAGGAACGTGTATAATGACAATATTTATGTAGTGCCGAATGCTGCAAATGTCTCTCATTTTAATAAGTCCGCAACGAGTGGCTGTCCGGAACCGGAGGACTTGAAGCCGATAGCCAGACCGAGGTTGGTATTTATCGGCGGTATAGCATACTGGCTTGACCTGGAGCTGCTCCGGCATCTGGCGATATCCCGGCCCCATTGGCAAATAGTTATGATCGGCCCACCGATGACAGATATCGGGCTGTTGGAAAATCTAGAAAACGTGCACTTCCTATGGCGGAAAGAATACGATCGCCTTCCCGACTATCTGGCCTGGTGCGACGTCGCCCTTAATCCCTACAAAGATGATGATATCGCCAGAGGATCTTCGCCTCTGAAGCTGTATGAATATATGGCGGCGGGTTTACCGGTCGTCTCAACCGAAATGCCTGAAGCCCGACGTTTTAACGGTCTCGTGAGAATCGCCGCGAACCACGATGATTTCGTAAATGGGATAGAGGAGATTCTTTCCCTCGATGAAAAGACTCGAGCTTCGAACAAGCGTAGAGCCCTTGGAGAATCACTAAAACATACCTGGGAGAATAGATTTCTCGAGGTAGAGAGAATTGTCAAGGAGATGCTCGTATGAAAATAGCCATCAAAGCCACCCATATAACCTACGGCGGAGGCCTTACACATCTTAACAGGATGATTGAATGGTTTTCCAGGTTGGCGCCGGAGACGACATTCGTGGTTCTCGGAAAATCAGGACAGGAGAAGCTGTTTGTTGAGGCTCCGAAGAATTTCGAATACAGGTTTTTCAAGACGCCGTCTTTGAATCTTTTTGCACAGGTATTCTGGGAACGATACAAGCTTGCGGGTATCGTAAAAGAAATCGGATGCGATTTGCTGTTCGAGCCGGGGAATTATGGCGCCAGAGGAGTTCATTGCCCCAAGGTAACGTTGATACATAACATGGCCCCGTTCGACAGTCAATATATCAAAAAGGAAAGTCCGTACCAGAAAATAAGACTGAAGCTTCTTAAGAGGGCGACTGTCAGCAGTATGAGATCTTCCCAGGGGATAATTTATCTTTCAGAGTATTGCCGTGATTTCTGCTCGGATTATATAGATGATACCAGCCAGAAAACAGCGGCCATCTTTCACGGCAGGCCGGAATTTGCGAAGCCTGCAGATGACACTAATGTGCTGCGCAAATATGGCATCGATAGCGAGTATATCCTCTCCGTTTCGCATATCTATCGTTACAAGAAGACCAAGGAGATGGTCCAGAGCTATCTGCATGCGCTCGGGACCAATCCCGATCTGCCACCGCTCTATATCGCCGGTGACCATTACGATTCGGAATATGTCGGGCAGATCAAACAGATGATCAGTATACATTCCCGATGCGATTCGGTTCATTTTCTGGGAGCGGTTCCCGAGGTTGACCTTGGGGCACTCTACAGTAATTGCAGGGCGTTTCTGTTTTCTTCGGTCCTGGAGACCTGCTCGCTTACTCTTATTGAAGCCATGACTCACGGTTGCGCCTTAGTCTGTTCAAACAGGAGCGTTATCCCGGAGGTCACGGGCGGTGCGGCTCTATATTCGGACCCCGAGGACATTGAAGATTTCGCATTCAAGATAAGGGCTCTAGTGGAGGATGAAGATTTGAATCTCTTCTTGAGAGATAGATCTCTGAAGAGATCTGAATATTTTTCCTGGAAGGATACGGCAAGTGAAACACTTGAGTTCTTCGATGAAGTGCTCACCGCTCACAGTAGAGATTCGTCGGGAGGCTCGGAGCGACAGAAATTGATGGCACGAAAGTCGTCTGAAGAGGTGTATTCTTAACCGGACAATTATGAAACAAGCGCTGCAATATAATCGCGAGCAGATTCCAAGAGTCGAAGATATTCCCTCACCGGCGATGAAGGGATTGGGTCTGGTTGTTGACAATAGATGTTCGCTTATATCCTCCGGAACGGAAAGACAGATGATCGAACTCTCGCAGATGTCGCTGGCCGGGAAAGCCCGCCGCCGGCCTGATATTGTTAAGCAGGTTCTTAGTAAAGCGCGGACTGAAGGGATAGTTTCGACATATTACAAAGTCGCGGGACGTCTGAAGATGCCGGTTCCACTGGGCTATAGCTCGGCCGGGATCGTGAAAAAGGTTCACTCGTCGTTGGAAAGATGGACACCGGGGGAGAGGGTTGCCTGCGCGGGATACGGATATGCCTGTCACG
>CBDVBL010000027.1:0-10887 GCA_965372205.1 uncultured bacterium | reverse complement strand
GACCTTAATAGCCCGGCCAACAAAAAGGCCAGAGTCGATTTTCCCGAACCAGTGGGGCCAACCAACCCAATTATCTGTCCTCTATAGAGTTTTAGATCATCTATCTCCAATGAAAAGGAATCCGGCATATATTCGAAACAGATATTCTCAGCCCGGAGATAAGGGTTATTCGATGTTGAAGAGACTTGCTCACTCGCCGGGATTGTATTTTTTCTGCCTTCGATACTTGAGCAAAATGACTCGATAGCGCCGTTTTAGGCCTAATCGAATCCGAGCCATCGCCTGCAGGCTACCCTCCGTGGCGGCTGCAGATTGTGACGGATAAGCATATCGTTATCCTCCAGGACCTCCCGGGGATTCCCCTCAGCGACCAAATCACCGGAGTCGAGAACCAACACTCTCCGGGATCGCAATGCCTCGTCGGGATATTGAGTCACGTGCAGTATCGTTAGACCATCATCACAGAGAGAATCGAGATGATCGAGCAGGAGCCGCCGATAACGTGTATCGAGAAATGTGGTGGGCTCATCCAATAGCAAAACATCCGGCCGGACCGCAAGGGCACAGGCCAGATTCACTATTTGCATCTGGCCCCCGGATAAGGAATCAGGGCTTTTCCCCGGAAGATCCTGCAAAGAAAATCGCCCCATAACCTGATCAAGTCTATTCATCTGTTCGTCATACGAAAGACCGAGGTTCTGAAGCACCGACAGGATTTCCAGCCTGACATCGGGCATCAAAAATTGCCCGGACGGCTCCTGAAATACAGCGGCAACTTTGCCGAAAAGATCCTCGCCGAATCGCCCGGGAGAAACTACCTTGCCGGATATCCTGATACATCCCTTCTTAAGAGGAATCATCCCGCATAGCGCTTTAATCAAGGTCGACTTACCGGAACCGTTGGGGCCGAGCACGGCCAGATATTGGCCCTTTTTCACATCGAGACTGAGGGAGGATATTGCGTGCAGTACGCCGCTGTCGCTCTTATAAGTAACTCTGATATTATCGATCTCAATCATAAGAAAGCCCCGACCAGCGGTCGGGGTGGGGCTGATGTTCAACCCTGGTATGAAACATCCGGATCCCTGGCGGCTGAAGCTTCATCCAATCGGAAAACCGATGTTGTATGAGGGGCGGATCGAACCGTTTCAGGATCGTTTTCAACCTCATCGGCAATCTCAAGCATTATTCTTATGAATTCATCCAGTGAAGCTTTGCTCTCCGTTTCGGTCGGCTCGATCATCAGCGCCTCCGAGACAATTAACGGGAAATAGACGGTAGGAGCATGAATACCGAAATCCAGAATGCGCTTGCCTATATCAGAGGTTTTTACACCTTTGGCTCGCTGCCTGGCCCCTGAAAGTACAAACTCATGCATTGAATTACCATCGAATGGCAATTCATATCGGGATTTTAGTTTTTCGCGTAAATACGAAGCGTTGATAATGGCCGCCTCCGAGACTTCAGCAAGGCCGGCAGCGCCATTTTGCCTTATATAGCAATAGGCGCGGATCAGATTTCCTATGTTTCCGTAGAAACCGTGAACTCTCCCGATCGTGCCCGGACGTCTATAATCGAGATAAAAAAAATCGGCGCCTTTCCGGTTCTTTTTTCTGGCTGCCACGGGAACCGGCAGAAACGGCTCAAGAGTAGAATTAACCCCCAGCGCCCCGGCGCCCGGACCGCCTCCCCCATGGGGAGTCGAAAACGTCTTATGCATGTTGAAATGTACAACGTCGAATCCCATGTCTCCCGGACGCGTTATTCCGAGCAAAGCGTTGAGGTTGGCGCCATCCATATAAAGTATACCCCCGGATTCATGAACCAGGTGCGCTATTTTCTGAATATCCGATTCAAACAATCCGAGAGTATTGGGATTGGTCAACATAAATGCCGCCAGGTCGTCATTGCAATGTTTTGAAAGGGCATCTATATCAACCCTGCCGGCGGAGTTCGATGCTATCTGTGTAACCTCGTATCCGGCCATGGTTACCGATGCAGGATTGGTGCCATGAGCCGAATCGGGCAGGATTACCTGACGCGGATTTCTTTTATTACGGCGATGATATTCGCGAATCATCAGAAGCGCTGAAAATTCTCCCTGCGCGCCCGCCGCCGGCTGCAGTGTTACGGCATCCATACCGGCGATCTCGCACAGCAACTCGGACAGCTGACAGAGTAAGCGAAGCGTGCCCTGTGCCAACTCATCGGTATAATAAGGATGGGCGAGCAGGAACTCCGGCAATCTGGCGAGATCCTCGTTTATCTTCGGGTTATACTTCATGGTACAGGAGCCGAGCGGATATATGCCCCGGTCCACATGATGGTTTTTCAATGAAAGCGAAATGAAATGCCTCATCACCTCCGGTTCCGATACCGATGGCAGGTCCGGCGGCTCGGCGCGCAGGCACTCTTGCGGCAGGACCTCTTTCGCATCCATCCGGGGTAGATCGAATTCAGGGAGAGAAATACCTGACTCTCCCTCCTGAGACATATTGAAAATCAATTTATCGTAAATACTCGACATTACAGTTCATCTTCGAGATCGGCGATGCGCTTTTTTATCCATTCAGCGTTTCTACTTTCGGGGTGATCCTCTATATAGTTCCTATATATCTGCAATGCTCTTTCCGTATCGCCCAGCTTCGCCGTATAGTATCCTATCATCGTGGCACCGTTGTCCGCTTCCTCCGTGCCATGAAACATCCTGGAGATCTTTTCACAGGTTGCTATTGCCCCTCTATAATCTTTGGCACGCGCCTGAGTGTCGTATATGGAAGCCATTGCTTTAGCTCCATATCCCATCTCGTTATCAGAATCAAGGGCTACTATTTTTTCATAGTGTTCGATCGCCTCATCGTATCTGGAGCGGCTGGCATACTTCTCCCCGATCATGGAGAGATAATCGGGATTTTCCGGCTCATCCTCCAGACGACTCAGATAATCATCGAGGGTTTCTTTACCCTGAAGATATAACTGAACCTGATTATAGAAATCAGTGGGAGACAGATAACCCCAGATGCGGTCGATTTCTTCGCCATCGGGTTTGGTTATGACGATTGTGGGAAATCCCGAAATCGCGAATTCTTTAGCCAGGACCGTGTCGACCTCGGCGTTAATCTTGACAAAAATGTTATCGCGGGACATGCCTATCACCAGAGGATCGATATAGGTGACGGTATCCAGGACCTTACACCATTTAGCCCAATCCGTGTAGAAATCAATTATCATGGGGCTGTCGGAATCACGGGCTAATTCTCGGGCAACGTCGAGGTCCGTCTGGAATTCGATTTTTGCCGGTACAGGCTTCTCCGATCCGCAAGAGAATACAAAAACCAGAACTGCGAGAATCGACAATAGAATCTTATAACTCATAATATTCCTCCCGGGGCTATGGGTACAGTTATATCAAGAGATTTTTCATAATACTCTATAAAAATCATCACGACTTCTTATCCCGCTGCTTTCGAGAGTTCGTAGACAAGATCATCAATCTGATGCTTTGATCTTTTTTCGGTAACCGCCACCATCAAGCATCCCTTAAGCCCGAATTTAAACCGTCCCATATCGAGTCCGGGGGCAATACCTTTTTTTGCTAACCTGCTGATCAGGCGATGCGGAGGGATCGGCGTCTGGACAACGAATTCTTTGAAGAATGGCCCGCTGAATTTCAACGAGAAGCCGGGAATATCAGAAATCCTTTCGGCCGCATAATGAGCTTTCGACAGACAGAGTTGCCCAACTTTCTCCAGACCCGATTTGCCGAGCAGCGACAGATAAACCGTCGCAGCCAGTGCACAGAGCGCCTGGTTGGTGCATATATTCGAGGTGGCTCGCTCACGTCTTATATGCTGTTCCCGCGTCTGTAACGTCATCACGTAGCCAGTCTTACCCTCTTTGTCCTTTGTCCGGCCTGATAACCTGCCGGGCATTTTGCGCAGGAATTCGCGGCGAGCAGACAACAGTCCCAGATAAGGACCGCCATAGTTCAGGGGGATGCCGAGACATTGACCCTCGGCCACCGCCAGATCGGCGCCGTATTCGCCCGGAGGAGCCAGAATCCCCAGCGATAAGGGATCGTAAATACTTATGTGCAACGCCCCGCTCCCCTTGATATCTGATGAAATCTCCATCGGCTTTTCAATAAGCCCGAAGAAATTCGGGTTCTGTATGACCACCGCGGCAGTCTTTTCAGATATCCTGGATCGAAAACCAGTAAAGTCCGTGATACCGTCGGACGTACCGATATACCTGACTATCGCATCCTGCCCCGACAAATAAGTTTTGACAACCTCGATATAATTCGGATTTACTGATTGGGATATAAGGACCTCTTTCCTTCCGGTGTGCGAGATCGCCATCATCACCGCCTCGGCCAGCGAAGATGCGCCATCATACAGGGACGCGCTGGTAACAGCCATTCCCGATAATCTTGAGATAAAAGTCTGAAACTCATACATGGTCTGAAGCGTGCCCTGCGCTGCTTCAGCCTGATAGGGTGTATATGCAGTGTAATATTCCGGGCGAAGCAAAATATGATCGATGGCCGACGGCACGAAATGATCATACGCTCCGCCGCCGATGAATCCCGCATTTATACTGCTGTTCTGTTTCGCAAGAGATTGAAGCTCGCAGTTAAGCTCATGCTCCGATAAAGGGCCCGGTAGATTCAACGGCCTTTTTAGACGCAGACTGGCCGGAACAGATTTTAACAAGTATTCAAAATCTGATACGCCGATATCCTCAAGCATACGCCTGCGGATTTCCGCTGAATTAGGGATATAAGTCATCAATCACTTATTTTCTATGAAAGCCCCGTATTCGGCAGCCGATAAGAGGCCTTTTAATTCTTCGGAGTCCGAATATCTGATTTTGATAATCCAGCCTTCGCCATAAGGATCGCTGTTTATGATGGAGGAATCGCTCTCAAGATCCCCGTTTACTTCCGTGACCTCACCCGTTAGCGGACTGAATAGATCGGATATCGCTTTAACGGCCTCTATGGTGCCAAACGGCTTCGAAAATTCAACCTTTGTACCGACCCGGGGAAGCTCCACGAAAACGATATCACCCAGCTCGCCCTGAGCATAATCGGTAATTCCTACCACCGCGACATCGTCCTCGAGTTTCACCCATTCGTGCTCTCTGCTGTATTTTAAATCTTCGGGAATCACAACTCCTCCTCAACAAGCACATCCTCATCCAATGCAGTATTTTTTTCTGTGGTTGCCAGAAACTTTTCAACAAAAGAATTATCATATTTGCCCAGGATAAAATCTTTGTTTTTGAAAACTCGCTGGCAAAATTCCCTCGTGGTCGGTATCCCTTTCACTATGAATTCCTCCAGACAACGCTCCATCCTCTTTATAGCTTCCCGCCTGTCAGCCCCGGATACAATCAGCTTGGCGATAAGGGAATCGTAATTGGGCGGAATTACATAACCGGCATAAGCATGGGTATCAACACGCACGTTATGCCCGCCCGGAATATGGAAGGCGGTGATCTTGCCCGGAGCGGGTATGAAATTCTTATCAGGATCCTCAGCGTTAATACGGCATTCGAACGTATGCCCGGATAAGGCTATTTCCTGCTGTCCGAAAGACAGTTTCTCTCCGGCTGCAATCTTGATCTGTTCTTTGATGAGATCGACACCTGTGACTTCCTCGGTAACCGGATGCTCGACCTGAATGCGGGTGTTGACTTCCATGAAATAAAATTCATTATTGGAATCCACCAGAAACTCGAAAGTCCCGGCTCCGGTATATCCTGCAACTTTTGCGCCGGCCACCGCCGCCTGGCCCATTTTCTCACGCAACGGCGCTGTCATTATGGGCGATGGCGACTCCTCAATCAGCTTTTGATGTCTCCGCTGAACGGTGCAATCGCGCTCCCCCAGGTGGACCATGTTGCCCGATGAATCGGCCAGTATCTGAATCTCCACGTGACGAGGGTTGGGGATGAACTTCTCAATATATACGTCGGGATTACCGAACGAAATGTTGGCCTCGGTCCTGGCGGTATCGAAGGCCTTATCCAGCTCAGCGCGAGATTTCACAAGACGTATGCCCCGGCCACCACCACCAGCGGAAGCCTTAACCATAACAGGATAACCTATGGCCTCGGCGGAGACTTCAGCCATCTTGATATCGGATACATCTCCCAAAGAACCTGGAATTACAGGCACCCCGGCCCCCGCCATGGTCTTTTTCGCCAACGATTTGTTACCCAGGGCCCTGATGACATCATGATGCGGGCCGATAAATACGAGCTGGCACGATTGACAAACCTCAGCGAAATCGGGATTCTCAGCCAGAAAACCATAACCCGGATGAATAGCGTCGGCATTGGTTATCTCCGCTGCCGAAATTATCCGACGCGGATCAAGGTAACTTTCGCTGGGGGCCGAGGTTCCTATACAGACGGATTCATCGGCGAAGCGAACGTGCAATGAATCGGCGTCCGCCTCCGAATATACGGCAACCGATGATATCCCCAACTCTTTACAAGCCCTTATTATGCGTAGGGCTATCTCGCCTCTATTGGCGATCAGGATCTTATTAAACACCTTTTTCCACCTGCCCGTCCTGAATTTCAGAACACTAATATATCATATTTCAATCTTCGATCAAACAGAATTTATTGTTTGAAAGAAAAGACGAATGGGAGACGGGATCGTCCCATTTAACATAAGTCTTCAGGCATACTAGCTAACGGGAGAAAGGAGTTTCGATAATAGAAGCTTAAAGGTGAAAAACTCTGGCCCATGCTCTATGGTCGTCCCGGAAAAACCACCTACAGGCTGAAATCGTCCTCTTTTTTAGAGCTTTCCTCGAATTCCGTCCAGCCCCTGTCGGAGGCGGATGTTATGCCTTTAACCCTGAGGTCGAAATCATCCGGATTGGAACATTGCACCATAGCTTCTTCATAACTGATAAACCCGGAGCGGTACAGTTTCATGATGGACTGGTCGAAACTCTGCATGCCATACTGGATATTCCCCGATTCGATAAGGTCAAGTATTGTAGAAGTTTTCTCAGGATCGATGATAGCCTCCCGGAGGGATGCAGTGGAAATCAAAACCTCCACCGCAGGAACGCGGCCGGGGCCGTCGCACCGCGGGAGAAGCCGCTGGCAGAGGATCGCTTTCAGCGTGCCGGCCAGAAGCAAGCGAATCTGTTGATGCTGGTGCGGCGGAAAAAACGAAATGATCCTCGATATCGTCTCCACCGCATTTAACGTATGCAGGGTGGTAAGAACGAGATGCCCCGTATCGGCGGCGGTCAGGGCTATATTCATCGTGTCAACGTCCCGGATCTCGCCTACGAGAATTATATCCGGATCTTGCCTGAACGCATGCCTAAGAGCGGCTGCGAAATTCTCAGTGTCGCCTCCCACTTCCCTCTGCGAGATAATCGATTTTTTGTCGCGATAAATATACTCGATGGGATCTTCAATCGTGAGAATATTCTCATGGCGTGAACTGTTGATATTTTCTACGATGGATGCCAGGGTTGTTGATTTACCGGAACCTGTTGTGCCTGTAACAATGACAAGGCCGCGCTTGTTGGAGGCTATCTCCTTTACAACGGTGGGCAGGTTCAGCTCTTCGAAACTGGGTACCTTGGTATTAACCTGCCGGATGGCGATGCCCACTGTACCCCGCTGCTTGTAAAGGTTGATTCTGAAGCGCCCCATCTTGGAAATAGAAAGGGCCAGATCCATTTCACGTTTCTTATGAAAACGCTCCTTTTGCTCATCGTTTAAAATCTGGGATAGAATCTTATCTATATCCTCGTGAACCATAATCTGGTCATCAATCGCAGTAAGGCTGCCGTCTACCCTCACCATCGGGCGTATTCCTACCCGCACATGCAAATCAGAGGCGCGCCGGTTTAACATCTCCTGCATCATCTGTTTGAAAGTCATAATTCACTCCTCACAGGATATAGCTGACATAAATATTCCAGACGCTCGCTTTCTGAGCGCGTCAATAATTATATCGACAACTTAAAAAGGAGATTGAGTCTTAAGTCAAGCCGGATCGACCAGGAATAGCGCCTGGCCGAACTGAACGGGTTTGGCGTTCTCCACGAGAACTTCTACAATACGGCCGGAGATATCCGATTCTATCTCATTCATCAGTTTCATGGCCTCAATAATACATACCACCTGCCCGTTTCTAACAGTCTGGCCGATTTCCACATAAGGCTTGGCATCAGGCGCGGGCGCTTTAAAGAATGTTCCGACCATGGGTGATTTTATCTCGACAAGCTCAATCCTCGAGATCGGCTGTTCAGGAACTTCGGATGTAACCTCAATCTGGGTAGATTCCTTCTGCCGTGCCATCTGTTCGGTACCAGGCCCCGGATTGCCCTTATGATTGCCATTGAGATCGACTTTCTTGCGGATGCAGACTTTTCGCCCCCAACTCGAGACCTCGAGTTCATCTATGTTCGATTCCTCCACAAGCTTTATAAGCATTCTTATCTTCGATGCTCTCATTTCACTTTCCCCTATTTGAAGCAGATCCAATCAACTCAGAGCTCCAGGAGTTCTTTGGGCGATTTGCTCAATACCTGCCCTCCTGAGGCGGTAATTAAAACATCGTCCTCGATCCGGACGCCTCCCCAGTTGGGAATATAAATACCGGGCTCTATGGTTATAACCATGCCCTCCCTGAGGGTATCCGTCGACCGGGGATTTAACGTCGGGTGATCGTGCACGATCAAACCGATGCCGTGCCCCAAGCCGTGCCCGAAATTATCTCCGTAACCGGATTTCATAATAATCTCGCGGGCGACACCATCCAGACGGCTGCAGGCCAGGCCCGGTCTGGCCGCTTTACAGGCTTTCTTCTGGGCAGTAAGAACGATATCATATATTTTTTTCTGCCTCGCCGCCGCCTTTCCCAGTACTACGGTTCTGGTAATATCGGATGTGTAACCCTGATATACAGCGCCAAAATCAATCGTAACAAAATCCCCCTTGCGAAGCTTCTTGCCCGACGCCTTCCCATGCGGCATCGATGAACGTTGCCCCGAGGCAACTATAATATCGAATGCAGCCCCGTCGGCGCCATGGGAACGCATTTTATATTCCAACTCGAGCGCAATATCCTTTTCTTTAGCCCCCGGTTTCAGATATTTGAGAGTCTCTGAAAAAGCCTGATCGGCAATACGTACCGCTTTCTTTATTCTCCTGATTTCTTCGGTGTCCTTGGCTACGGCCAACGATTCGATGAGGTTTTCCGTAGGCTTGAAGTCAGCTTTAGGCAATAGATCTTTCAACTGCCCCTGAAGCTTTAAAGATACGAAGGCGGCTTCCACTCCCACCCTGATCTTCCTTGAAAAAACCGGCAGTTTAGGCAGTTCGGAGGTCAGCTCGCGATCCGCGATGATTACCGTGCAATCCTTAACTTCCTTTTGAGACTGCACCAGATATCGGAAATCGGTTAAAAAATACGCTTTTGGAGGCGCCAGAATGACCATGCCGTTAGAGCCGGTAAATCCCGAAAGATAGCGAACGTGGTTAATCTCCGTCACCAGAAGGCAATCGATTTTATTCTTTTTCAAAAGGCTGAAAGCCTGTTTTATCCTCCGGTCAGTCATCTTTATTCAGCCTCTTATTCAACTCCTCAATTCTTCTTTTGAGATTCTCATTTTGAGGGTCCTTCTCGAGCAAATCGTAATAAATCTTCAGGGCTTTATTATGATAACCCTGCTCAGCACAGATCTCTGCAAACGTCATCGTGTCGAAATCAATTCGCTGATCGGATGACGTTTTCCGCTCTATCCCACTAACGTCGGGCGTTAGATCTTCAACTTTATTGCCCTCGAAGTCGATCTCTCTCAGACCGGGAAAAAGGCTTTCCGCCTGCATGCGTCCGTAATCAGCCCTGGCCATGTCTTCCCTTTGTTCGTGGATCTGCCCGAATAAAACCCAACCATTAACTTGTTCCGGGTCACGGGCCAGAAGCCGTTCTATCAATTGCGCGGCCTTGTCCAGATCGCCGAGCCGGTATGCCAGGTCTGCGGCTATGAAGAAAAGATCATCATCGTGCAGACCCTGGCGAATCGCCTGCAGAGCCTGATCTAAAGCCTCTTTGAGTCTTCCATTCTTGCCGATCTGGTCGATATCGTAGGCTATCGATGCCTGTCTATTGTCGATATTCATATTCTCAAATGCCCGTCCTCAGCATTATGATTCAAGGAGTATAAACCCCTCAAACCGCTTATCAACCACATCTAAAAGGGGCGGAAATCGCTTTCGGCCCCAAAACGTTATCATAAGCCTTTGAGTTCCCCGATGTCAACTCATTTATCGACCCTTACGATAACCTATTGCCATATAAAAGATTATGGGGGCTCCGCGAGCCCCTAATTCCCTCTTGATAGCAGATTGTTGATGATTCCACTGGTTGATTTGCCCCGCGTCAGCGGTATTGTTTTTACTTTTCCTCCCCAGCTTCGTACTTCCTTTGCTCCGACGATCTCGGATACCTTATAATCGGCGCCCTTGACGAGAATATCTGGGCGAATTTTCTTAATCAGCCTGATTGGTGTATCATCGCCGAATCCAACCACGAAGTCGACCGGAATCAAATACGAAAGAAGTAGCGCTCTCTCCTTGAATTTCAGTACGGGGCGACCTTTCCCTTTCAGATGTCGCACTGAATTGTCGAAATTGAGGCCGACCATCAGGCAATCACCAAGCCTTCGTGCGGCATCCAGATAAACCGCGTGCCCGGCATGGATCAGGTCGAAAGGCCACCCGGTCGGCGCGACCGGCATCGCGCAGATCGTCGAGATCACCGAGCAGCTTCGCGGCGAGAGCGGCGAGCGGCAGGTCAAGAACGCCCGTGTGGGGCTAGCGCAGAACATGGGCGGG
>CBDVBL010000026.1:0-10961 GCA_965372205.1 uncultured bacterium | reverse complement strand
CAAGGTTTTTATTGACAGCCTTCCGCGCATTTATTAAAATAACCTGTGCCGCACGTAATTGGAATAATCCCAGCCCGATATCAGTCAAAACGGTTCCCCGGCAAGCCTCTGGCTCTGCTGGGGGGAGTTCCACTGATTATCCGAGTCCTCGAAACCGCGCAGAAAGCGAAACTCATTTCGGAGGCGTATGTGGCTACAGATGATGACAGGATCGCATCGATTGTCAAAAAATACGGCGGACGGGTGCTGATAACATCGACCGATCCGGCTACCGGATCTGACAGGATCGCCGAGGCGGCTTCGGGTCTTTCAAAGGGCGATTACATCATCAATATCCAGGGGGATGAGCCGTTTCTCTCAGGGGAAGTAATAGATATGGTCATATCCGCTCTCAATGGTCCTGATGTTGTGATGTCAACCGCCTGCTCACTGATAAAGGATCAGTCCCGGGCGGATGATCCTAACGTGGTTAAGGTGGCGCTGGATAGGATGGGGAACGCCCTTTACTTTTCGAGAAGCAGGATACCATATGACCGCTCGGGGGAAGCCGGGGTAGCTCTTCTATATCGCCATATAGGGATTTATGGCTTCACGAGAGAATTCCTGATGAAATTCAGATCGCTTGAGAGAACTCCGCTTGAAGAATCGGAGGGTTTGGAACAACTTCGCGCGCTTGAACATGGATACAAGATCAAGACGGTTATAGTCGACGGGGAATTCCCGGGGATAGACTCGGAAGAAGATCTATTCAAGGCGGAGGAGCTTCTGGGTAAGAGGAGACTTTAAGATGGCTGATAACAGCAGAGGAACGAAATACATCTTCGTAACGGGCGGGGTGGTGTCATCCCTGGGTAAAGGGATCGCCGCGGCATCTATAGGGCTGCTTCTCAAGTGCAGGGGCTTGAGCGTCAGGATGATGAAATGCGATCCCTATATCAATGTCGATCCGGGAACCATGAACCCTTTCCAGCATGGCGAGGTATTCGTCCTCGATGACGGCTCCGAGACTGATCTCGATCTGGGCCATTATGAACGGTTTCTCGATATAAGCTTAAATCGCCTATCTAATATTACGTCGGGACAGATATACGATGCGGTGATCCAGAGCGAGAGAGAGGGCGCGTATTTAGGCGCCACGGTTCAGGTAATCCCCCATATTACCAATGAGATCAAATCGAGGATCAGGCAACTGGCCGAGACGCCGGAGCCGACGGACGTGGTCATCATAGAGATCGGAGGGACTGTCGGTGATATCGAGTCTCTCCCGTTCCTTGAGGCCATCAGGCAGATGGCGCTGGAGGAGGATGACTCAGATACATTATTTATACATTTGACCCTGGTCCCGTATATAGAGGGCGCGGGGGAATTGAAGACGAAACCGACCCAGCATTCTGTAAAGGCTTTGCGTGAGATCGGGATAGACGCGGATATATTGATCTGCCGCAGTTCCCGGCCTTTGACACGGGAAGTCAAAAAGAAAATAGGCTTATTCTGCAATGTGCCGGCGGAGGCGGTAATTCAGGATCTCGATGTAGAGTCTATCTATGAGCTTCCTATCGAATTCCACAAGGAGCTTGTTGATAATATTCTGGTTCACTATCTGAAGCTGTTATGCAAGGATCTCGATATATCAAAATGGGCGTCTATGGTTCAGCGCCTGAAGAATCCGGAACATAAGGTGAAAATAGGCATTTGCGGGAAGTATATCGATTTGAAGGATGCTTATAAATCTATCATTGAAGCCTTCGTGCATGCCGGAGCGGCCCATAAATCGTCGGTAAGCCTCAAATGGATATCATCGGAAGGGATCTCCGAAGATGGAGCCGAAGCTCACTTATCCGATATCGACGGTCTTCTGGTTCCGGGAGGGTTCGGGGAACGGGGCATCGAGGGAAAGATTGAAGCCGTCACATATGTCCGTGAGAACAACATACCGTTCCTGGGCATATGTCTGGGTCTGCAGTGCGCGGTGGTGGATTTCGCCAGAAATGTGGCCGGTCTGAAGCCTGCCAATTCCTCGGAGTTCGACAGTAAGACGGCTCATCCTGTCATTCATCTCATGGACGAGCAGAAGAATGTAACCGATAAGGGTGGAACCATGAGGCTTGGCAGCTATCCATGCAGGATTGTTCCGGCAACCCTGGCGCAAAAGCTTTATGGAGCCATAAACATAAATGAGCGTCATCGCCACCGATACGAGGTCAACAACGAATACAGAGAGAAGCTGGGCTCGGCGGGCATGGTTTTTTCAGGTCTTTCGCCGGACGGGAACTTAGTCGAGATAATCGAGTTGCCGTCTCATCCCTTCTTCATAGCGGGTCAGTTTCATCCGGAATTGAAATCCCATCCCATGAATCCTCATCCGCTGTTCGCCGGCCTTGTGGGCGCTGCTCTCGAATATAAGCAGGTTAAGAGCAAAGCCGCTCAAAAAGTCGAAAAATCGCCGGGGGGTTGATTTTGAAATCGATTAGAGAATTACTCTCCGGATTTCTGACGTTCATATTTGCCGGCGCTCTGACCTGTTTTAGCTGTGAAGGAACGGACAATGCGGCAGATGATACAATTCCGTTACCCTTCCCGGACGAAAGGATGTCGGAATTTTACCAGAGTCGCGTCGATTCATCCGAATTCGAGTGGTTTACCGATGTCAAGGCTGCGGCCTCATCTTTTATGAACGAGATGGGATTTGTCGAGAGAGGAATCTCGACATCGGATATTGTTATCCTGGGGGAGGGATTGTTTCACGCTAAAGTGGAGGTGGAGCTGCCGGACAAGATCCTGGTCTTGACCATGGAGAGGCCGTACAAACACAAGGGTAGAAATTCTATCTGGCAGGTAATAGAGGTTGAAGAGAAGGAATGGCCGGAAAGAAAATCAGAATAGGCCGTGTGACGGTCGGAGGCGGCCAGCTGGCGCTCATAGCCGGGCCGTGTGCCGTTGAGTCTGAGGATGTAACATTTAAGGCAGCCGAGACGGTTGCTGCGGTTCGCGATAAGTACAAGATCCCCGTAATATTCAAATCGTCGTATATGAAAGCCAATCGTTTATCGGGGCAGTCGTTCTCTACCGTGGGGATTGGCAGGGCGCTCTCCATTTTACAGGATGTAAAAGGGAAATTCGATCTCCCCATCTTGACCGACGTTCACAGCGTGGAGGAGATCGATATGGCCTCCGATATCGCCGATTGCCTGCAGATACCGGCATTTCTTTGCCGCCAGACGGAGCTCGTCATAGCAGCTGCCAGGACAATGCTGCCATTGAATATCAAAAAGGGCCAGTTTCTGGCGCCGGAGGATATGAAGCCGATATCGGAGAAGGCGCTATCGGTGGGTAACGATAAGATTATGCTCACGGAGCGCGGAACCAGTTTCGGATACCGCGATCTGGTGGTTGATTTTCGCGGTCTCCTGATCATGGCCGAACTCGGTTTTCCGGTGGTGTTCGATTGCACCCATTCGGTTCAGAAGCCGGGTGCGGCGGGTGGCTCATCCGGCGGCGATCCCAGGTTTATCATTCCGCTGGCGCGTGCGGCGGTGGCGGTCGGTGTCGATGCCATCTTCGTGGAGACACATCCCGATCCCTCGAAAGCGCTGTCTGATAAAGATTGCCAGTTGCCTACGAATAGGCTGGCCGAGCTGGTGGAGAGTATCTTAGAGATTAGGGCGGAATAGATATATCGCCGTCGATCCGCGGTCATGGCAAGCCATGACTCGCTGAAAATTATCAATCTGGACATGTCATCGGATGATGCGAAATCGGGTATGTATTTCGTGAGGGCGATACAAGGACCCACAAATGCGGTGTAGCAGGTAGCTTTAGTCAGATGACGTTAGAGCGAACATCGTGGAAAGTGCAGTGAAGCAGAAGATCCGGGATCTGATCGAGAGGTTGGCCGAACGCAATATTCCGGCCTTTTACGTCGAAAACGCAAAAGAGGCCTTTGAAAAGGCCATGTCGATGATACCCAAGGGGAGCACCGTAGGATTCGGCGACTCGGTTACGTTAAGACAAATAGGTGTCGTTAAGGCCTTGGAATCGGGCAACTATGTTTTCTTAAATCCCTGGAAGCCTGGAATCAGCCTGGAAGAGAATATCAGGCTCAAGAAACGGGCTCTGACTTCAGACGTGTTTGTGACCGGCACAAATGCATTGACCCTGGATGGCAAGATTGTCAACGTGGACGGTCTCGGGAATCGAGTGGCGGCTATTCTCTTCGGCCCGGACAAGGTCATCATAGTGGTAGGAATCAACAAGATTGTCGAAAACGTCGAAGAAGCGTTGGACAGGATCAGAAATGTGGCGGCTCCATTGAATGTGAAACGCCATCCGGAGTTCGATCCAATGCCTCCATGTGGCATAACGGACGAATGCAGCGACTGCTCCTCCCCCTGGAGGATCTGCAACAAGACGGTCATCATAGAAAGCCAATTCAACAACGACAGATACAAGCCTGTCATAACCGTTATTATCGTTGGCGAGGAGTTGGGGCTCTGACATGCTAATACTTCGAAAAATCGTCGATCCGGTTGCAGATCAGAATCCCTGCGGTTTTGATTGCATAAATCCCTTATGCCTATCGATTTTCTGCTGCCTTTTCTATTGACTAACCGCATCGAAATAAATTAATTCATCACTATGCGGAAAGCGACGCATAAGAATCTGAAGCCGAAGCTTAAGAAGATCGAGCTTTTCGTTTTCGATGTCGACGGCGTTCTCACGGATAACACCGTCTGGATGGGGCGCGACGGCAATGAATACAAGCGGTTCAATATCGCGGACGGTATGGCGGTTTATATCGCCAGGCGGGCGGGGATACCTACGGCGTTTGTTTCGGGCCGCAAGTCTCAAGCGACGACAGCGCGGGCACGGGAGCTAAAAATAAGAGATCTCTATCAAGAAGCGGGGCCAAAACGAGTGCCATTTGAAAAGCTCTTGAAGAAATATAAACTCGAGGCTGACCAGGCGGCGTTCATGGGCGATGACGTCATCGATGTGGCGGTGATGAAAATGGCCGGGATTTCGGCCACTGTGCCGCATGCGCCCTCCTATGTCAAAAGATACGCCGATATCGTGACCCGGCGGCAAGCTGGTATGGGTGCGGCGCGGGAATTGGTGGACATGGTATTAATGGCAAAAGGACTGGATCCGGTTGAACTCACTTATAGATAAAGCCAGAGAAGTAATCCTCAAGGAGGCCGACGCCCTGAAGGAAATGGCCGGCAGGCTTGACGAGAGTTTCGTCAAAGCTGTTGATCTTTTATTCAATGCCAGGGGCAGGGTCATTATCGCCGGTATCGGTAAATCGGGCCAGGTGGCCAGGAAGATTGCGGCAACGCTGTCGTCCACGGGGACACCGGCGTTTTTCATTCACCCTACCGAGGGCGTTCATGGTGATGTCGGCATGGTGCTGGGTGGCGACGTGGCAATTCTGATAAGCAAATCGGGTGATACCGAGGAGCTTTTAAGGCTTCTGCCGATTTTCAAGCGTCTGGAGGTACCGGTCATATCGCTTACCGGCGGCAATGGCTCCCCGCTTGCCCAGCAGTCGGACGTGGTTCTCGATACATCCGTCAAATGCGAAGCCTGCCGGCTGGATCTGATTCCGACATCGTCAGCCACAGCCGCCCTCGTCATGGGGGACGCTCTCGCCGTGGTGCTGGTGGAATTGCGGGGCTTCACCGTCGATGATTTTTCATTTATTCATCCCGGTGGCGCGCTGGGACGGAAGCTTATCAAGGTCGGCGATCTGATGCACACCGGGGATGAGCTACCCATTGTCGAGCACGATGCCAGCTTCAAGGATATGCTGGTGGCTATGACGTCGAGGCGGTTTGGCCTGACGCTGATAGTGAATGACACCGGAAAACTCATCGGTATTTTCACTGATGGCGATCTCCGTCGCACGGTGGAGGCGCATGACAACCCGCTGGATTTGAAGGCCGGTGATATAGCTGTTTCAAATCCCAAGAAGATCGGCGCCGATGAGCTGGCGGCCACGGCAGTTGCTATCATGGAGGATTATAATATTACCAGCCTCGTAATAACCGACGGGAATGACCGGCCTGTAGGTTTGATACATCTCCATGATTTATTGAAAGCCAAAGTCGTATGATGTTGAATCTAAGGCAGATCAAGAATGATATTATATATGTGTTGATAAGGGCGCTTATTTTCATACTTGAAAATCTGCCTCGTAGAATGGCCTTGAGAGTCGCCGGCATGATTGGTGAGATTGCGGCTATGCTTGATATCAAGGAACGAAAGTTAGCCGAGGAGAATTTGAGACGCGCATACGGCGATAAATGGAGCGATGTAAAAATCAGGGTTGTGGCCAGAGAATGTTTCGTCAAGATGGCGTTGAACGCCGCGGACGTGATTCAATCGAGGAACTGGACTGCGGATGATTTGAGGAAGCTGGTTGACGTGGAGGGAATGGAGCGTTTCGATGGTGCGTTCGCCGGAGGCAAAGGAGTGGTAGCAATAACGGGCCATATCGGTAATTTTGAGCTGTTGGCGGCCTGGTTCGCCGCCGTAAAAAAGATCCCCCTCTCAGTTATCGGTAGAAAGCTTTATGATGACAGGCTGGATCAACTGGTAGTGCAAAACCGGCAGCGGTTCGGAATAGAGAATATACCGACGGATGCTTCCGCGAAGACGGTTTTCTCGGCTTTGAAGGTGGGCCGGATGTTGGGCGTGCTAATTGACCTGGACTCCTCGAAAATCGCCGGAGAATTTGTTCCCTTTTTCGGTATTCCCGCCAGGACGGCATCGGGCCCGATAGTCATCGGCCGCAGAACTGCAAGCCCCGTGGTCCCGATGGCCATGTTCCGAACCGAAGATGATCGTTTCAAAATAAGAATTTTGCCATCAATTGATATTCCACGAACCGAGGACAAAGAAGCTGATGTTCTCAAAGCGCTAACCCAATGCAACAGGGCATTGGAGGAGTTGATAAATCTCGATCCCACCCAATGGGCCTGGATCCATGACCGTTGGAAATCCAAACCTTCAGGAATCGGCAGCGTAAAAGAGAAATCGGAGGAGGTTGGTTTATCCGCAGGCTAATCTTTAATATCCTCATGGCTTTTTCAACGATGGTTGCCTGCAGCAGAACCGAAAGGCAACCGGAGAAGCCGTCAGATGAAAAGATACCGGATTCGGTCATCCAGAACGCTACCGTGATCTTAACATCCGAAGGGATGAAAGAGGCGGTAATTTTCGCAGATACTTTGATTGTCTTTGACAGCGAGGATTCCACGGTCGCTACAGGTGTCAAGGTGGATTTCTACGACGAGAACGGCGAGTATCGCTCTACACTGACATCGAATGAGGGCCTGGTAAGACAAACAAGGCGAGAGCTTACGGTATGGGGTGATGTGGTCGTCGTCAGCGATTCATCGCGACTCGAAACAGAATCGCTAAAATGGGATCCGGTACAAAAACTGATTACCACCGATGATTTCGTGAGGCTTCATCGGGGAAGCGACATTGTTACCGGTTATGGAATGGAGGCCGACAGCCGACTCGAACATGTGAGAATCCTCCGGGATGTCAAGGGCAGCATAACGGATATCCCGCAAAGCGAGGAAGAGCTGGATGAGCTCGAAGGAGACGAGGGCAGGGGGAATCTTCCATGATAGCCGTAACTAAAGGCGTAAGCCTTAATTCGTCGCAGTTGAGATCCGAGGATCTTCTTAAGATTTACAGAAAACGACGCGTGGTAGACGGTGTTTCAATATCGGTTTCCTCAGGGGAAATCGTCGGCCTTCTCGGCCCCAATGGCGCCGGAAAGACCACCACATTTTATATGATCACCGGGCTAATCCGTCCCAACGGCGGCAAGATTTATATGGATGATGAGGACCTGACTCGTCTCCCTATGTATAAAAGATCTCGCAGGGGAATCGGCTATCTGCCGCAGGAACCCTCGATATTCAGAAAATTAAGCGTCTCACAAAATATAATGGCCATTCTGGAGACGCTGCCGATCTCCCGGACGGAGCGCAAGAACCGCCTGGAAAAGCTCCTGAATGATCTGGACATAAAACCTCTCGCCAGATCTATGGCCTATAACCTCTCCGGTGGCGAGAGACGCCGTGTGGAAATCGCCAGGGCGCTGGTGACGGAACCTAAATTCATCCTGCTGGATGAGCCTTTTTCCGGCATCGATCCTATTACGGTCGAAGAAATTCAGAGGATAATCGCGGGCCTGAAGGAAAAAGGGCTCGGCATCTTGATTACCGACCATAATGTCAGGGAGACTCTGTCCATCACCGATCGGGCCTACGTTATTTGCGACGGGGAGATTCTTAAAAGCGGCACCTCGGAGTTTCTGGCTAATGACCCCGAAGCCAGAAAGATCTATCTCGGCGAAAAATTCAAGCTGAATTGAGGTTCTGCAAACCGGGAATTTATTGCCTTTATCCATATTCATTTAAATAAATCCAATAGCCCATATTTAGTATGATTTCCTTGACAGACGGGGAATCAGGGGTAAATTACATGTTAGATATTCCATTTTGGAGGAATAGAAGTGAAGTCTCTGAGCCCATATTGTATTTCCCTTATCGCCATATCGGCATTTAGTATTTCCCCCGCTCTTGCCCAATGGGAGTATGGAGGAAAGGTGATAGGCCTGCGCTCCCCCTCTACCAGCGCGCTGGGCGTGGCGCATATAGGCGACGGCAATATTGTAGTTGCCTGGGACAGGATAAGGGGCGGGGATTACGATATATACGCTCAGTGTATCGATTCCGCGGGATATGAAATGTGGGGAGAAGGCGGTATGGTGGTCTATGAGGATGACGGTATAAGGCAAGACTTCCCGGCGGTTTTGCCCGACGGCGAGGGCGGCGTTTTTGTGGTTTGGTCAGACTGGCGGCACACTTCCCAGGACGGAATAGCTCTCTATGGCCAGAGGCTGGATAGCTCCGGCAATTATCTCTGGGATCCAGAGGGGGTCAGATTAACGGCTGACACAATGAGCCATGAATACGCCAATGTGTACGACGACGGCCACGGCGGCTTCGTAACCGTCTACAGAAGCCGGTATGGCTGGGGTGTGATAGACGTTGGAGCGCAAAGGGTAGATTCTCAGGGAAACGTTCTATGGGTTTCACCGGGAATTGCCTTGACACAGGCATATTTTCATCAGTCATATCCAAAAACGTGCCGAGCAACTGATTCAACATTCATCACGTGCTGGCGAGATTACAGATTTCACAACACGGATCTTGAAGATGATATTTATATGCAAAGATTTGACCTGGAGGGAAATGTATTATGGGACCCGGATGGAATTCCAGCGGTTCTTTGGCCTGAACACCAAGGATATCTAGACGTTGGCCACGATATTGTCGCCGATGGCGACGGGGGCGCTGTAGTCGTCTGGGTTGACCACCGGACTTTATACAACTCCGTGCTCTTTGCTGACAGGTTTTCTTCATCCGGGCAGTCTCTATGGCAAGCAAACGGCCTGCAGCTCGGCAGCAATCTGCTATACAGAGCTTTGTCATGCCAGGCATTCAAAATCGGCGATAGTTTTATGTTTCGCTGGGGCCGTGGCGAATTTATGGTCTCCTACCTCAGCCTGGACGGTGATTTTATATGGAATGAACCTGTTGTCTTAGACACATCCCACGTCTACGAGATGTTCATGGAACCGGATGGAGTTTTCAAATTCAAGACCACCTATGTAGGGGAGCCTTTTTCCTATGGGGCGGGCGCGAAAGTTGACACAACCGGTTTCCGGTTCTGGCCCGATTTCCCACTTATAGGTAGGGACATTAGTAGCGAATCAGAGCGGCTTGTGACCGACGGATTCGGTGGCATGATAACGGTCTGGAAAGCAAGCGGTTCACTGGACATAAAAATCGCGAAAATTTATGCGGACGGCCACGTTGGGGGGGACTCAACTACGGCTATATTTCAAGACAATGAGGAAAAGCCTGGAAACATTACGCTTTTTCAGAATTATCCAAATCCGTTCAATAGTTCTACGATAGTTGGGTTTCGCTTAAATGAAAATTGCGATGTTTTCATGGAGATATTCGATCTGTTGGGTAGAAAAATCCTGCACAATGACATGGGCGATCTCAATGCTGGCGACCATAATTATGCTGTTAATATGGATGCCTTTCCCAGCGGCATCTATTTCGTAAGGCTGACGACAGGCGCGAGTTTATCAGGGAGCATTAAAATGGTCCTCTCAAAGTGACTTTGCGGGACGTGAAAGTGGAGAAATAAGTAGAGCTTATGGCCTCCCGGGGGAAATCGGGGGGCATTCGATTTTTTTGCTCATAATGCCATAAAATTACCGGCAGACGTCTTTTTGGACTAAATTTTGCTTGCAAATAACGCTGAAGCTGGTATATTGACCTATAGAAAGGGACGGCCATCGTTTAAGTTTAATTCTGGTTATGCCGATAAATAGAGCGGTGGTAGGGAAGTCTTTGAATTAGGATAAGTCTATGGTTAATATTAGGATGTCACAAATAATGGGGCTTCGGCCTGAGCTTACAGTAAGGCCGGATCTGATACAGTCGTTGAAACTCCTTATGGAGCCAATCCTGAATCTCGAGCAGGTTCTAAGGCAGAATCTGGCCGAAAATCCGCTTCTGGAGGAGATCGAGGAGCAGGAGGAGGAGATAATTCCGCCCGAGGTTCCAGAGCCGGCCCGCAAGAATGACGAAAAACTCAAAGAAATCGACTGGCAGGAGTACCTGGGCGAAGAGAATGAATGGGTTTCGGGGCATTACAGGGATTTTTCCGAAAGCGATGAAGAGCGGACCGAGCGGACCCAGGTCGTGGAGAAGACGCTTTATGACCATCTTTTCGAGCAGCTTGGCTATACCCGCCTGAGTGATGAAGAGATTGAGATAGGGGCTTATATTGTTGGCAATATTGACGGTTCCGGCTTTCTGCAATCGAATGTCGAGAGGATGGCCGAGGAGCTTCAGAAG
>CBDVBL010000025.1:0-11036 GCA_965372205.1 uncultured bacterium | reverse complement strand
GAACAGGCTGCATCATCCGGTGAGATTTTCGAGCCGAAAGAGCTATTGGAGTACTCATCGTTTTTCAAAACCGTGTTTGATTGCCAGAGGCTGAGAGAGAAATACGAAAAACTAAGAGAGATCTCATCCGAGCTGGTCTACCCGCAGGATCTTCATCATGAAATAGAAAGATCCGTTGATATATCGGGCAGCATAAAGGATTCGGCGTCGCCGGAGCTCAAGAAGATCCGCCGCGAGCTCTACCAGGTGAAAGAAAAACTCAATGAAAAATTCGAGAAATATCTGAATTCGGAAACTGCTTCTTTTCTTTCGGATAAGTTGTTCACGGTCAGAGAGGGTCGATACGTTTTGCCGGTTCGAGAAACTGATAAGGGTATGGTTGCCGGTATCATCCATGACAGGTCGTCATCGGGAGCCACTTTCTTCATTGAACCCGCCGAGACTGTTGAGTTAAACAACCGCCACCGCGAATTCGAAACGGCGGAACGGGAAGAGGTAAACAGGATTCTTCGTTATCTCTCCGAAATGCTGTATGCGAATCTGGATGTTGTGAAGGAGGATGTTGAGTTGCTGTCCCGGCTTGATTTTATCGCCGGGTGTTCTCGGCTGAACAGGGAGCTGAATGGGTCGCGCCCTCTTTTTTCGGATTCTCGTGAGCTGAACATAAAAAACGGCCGACATCCGATTCTCGTTCTCAATGCCGCCAGAGAAAATGAAAACACCGTAGTCCCTTTAAGTGTTGAAATGACCGGCGGCTCTAACATCCTGATCATAACCGGGCCGAATACGGGCGGCAAAACGGTGGCATTGAAGACCATCGGTCTGCTGTCTTTGATGGCTGCCAGCGGTCTTTTCGTCCCGGCCGATGAAAAGTCCGCATTCGTCTTGTTTGAGAGAATGTTTGCTGATATAGGCGATGAGCAATCTATAGACAGCTCTCTTTCCACATATTCGTCGCATCTCAGGCATATCAAAACGGCCATCGAGGAATCGGACTCTCGGTCGCTGGTGCTGCTCGATGAGCTTGGCGCCGGCACCGACCCTGATGAAGGTTCCGCCATCGGGCAGGCGGTCGTGGAATTGCTCTCGCGCAAGGCATGCTATGCAGTAATTACGACCCATCATGGGAAACTGAAGGCGCTTGCGGGCAAGGTGGAGGGCGTCGTCAATGGTTCCGTAGAATTCGACAGCGAAAAGATGAAGCCGACTTTCATTTTCCGCCCGGGAATTCCCGGTTCGTCATACGCAGTTGAGATTGCCAAAAGGCTGGGGTTACCAGAGGAGATAACCGATCGTGCCTGGGAGTTACGCGATAGTAGGGAGAGAAACGTTACTCACCTGTTAACCGAACTCAGCCAGAAATCGGCTGAGCTATCGAGCCAGTTAGACGCTGCCAGATCCGACAGCCTGAAGTACAAATCGCTGGTAAAAATCTTCGAAGAGAAATTTGAATCCCTCAAGAAAGCTGAAAAGGAACTCCGCAAAAATCAGCTCGAAAAGACAGCGGAGATTGTCAAGGAAGCGAAGGATGAACTTGACCATTTGATAAAAGTAGCCAGGGAGAAGTCAAGGGAGGGGGAAACTTTAAGGAAGATCAGAAAAGAGGTCTCCGAAAAGCTTGAAAAGACAAGAAAGGATATCCAGAAACTGTCTCCTCCTCCTTCTGGAGAACAAGCTCGAGGCCTGCCGGGAGAGAAGGTTCATATAATAGGCATAAGCGCGGAAGGCGAGGTTTTGGAGCCGGCTGATTCCATGGGGCGCGTGAAGGTGCGTATCGGAAACATCAATATGGTCACTGAACTTGATAATTTACTACGCAAAGGTCCCGAAGGAGAATCGGCGCCCAGGTCAAGTGCCAAGACAGACTATTCTCCAGAGCCGGGGCTCGATCTGGATATACGAGGTATGACTTTCGATGAAGCTGAGCCTCTGATTCAGCGGTATATCGATGATGCCTGCAACGCCGGCCTGAAGCAGGCTACGATCATTCACGGTAAGGGGACCGGTGCATTGAGGAAGAAGGTTCAAGATTTCCTCGCGCACGATCAACGTGTGGCATCATTCAGGCTGGGTAATTGGAATGAGGGTTCGACAGGCGTCTCGGTTTTAACGATTAAGGCGGAGTGAATGGCGGGTTTGATTCCGAAAGATATTGTCGAGCGAATAAAAAACGAATCTGACATTGTCGCGGTTATTTCGGAGTTTGTGAATGTCAAGAAAAGCGGCAAGGATTATAAAGGGCTCTGCCCGTTTCACCAGGAAAAAACGCCCTCATTCTATGTTGTTCCCGGTAGAGGATTTTATCATTGCTTCGGATGCAGCCGGGGTGGAAACGTCATAAACTTTATCATGGAGCATGAGCGTTTTGATTATCCCGGAGCCTTACGATATCTGGCGGCCAAAGCAGGTATCACTATCCCGCAAACCGGGGATTCGAGATCAGACGGCGACCGGCTATATAACGCTTTGACCCTCGCGGCTGGTTATTTCGAAAGCTCGTTGCGGGGGAAATCCTCGGAAACAGCGATAAGATATCTTAAATCGCGCAAGATTGAAAAATCTATTGCGCAGATGTATGGTATCGGCTTTGCACCTCCCGGCTGGGATGGACTTATAAAAGCAGCGTCCTCAAAAGGTATCAAGCCATCGGATCTGGAAAGGGCCGGGCTGGCGATAAAAAAGGAGGGATATTACGATCGTTTTCGTAACAGATTAATGATCCCGATCAGAACCATAGCCGGAAGAGTCGTTGGCTTCGGCGGCCGCGTTTTGCCCGGCGACGACTCGCCCAAGTATATTAACTCACCCGAAACGGAGGTGTACAAAAAAGGCCGAATATTGTTTGGCCTGGATATTTCAAAGAGCGACGTTCGTGCAAAAAACGAGGCCATCGTGGTCGAAGGATATTTTGATTTAATAACGCTCAATCAGTCCGGGATAAAAAATGCTGTTGCCGCCAGCGGCACCGGTTTCACCGTCGAGCAGGCGGCTCTTCTGGCGCGATTCTGCGAACGAGTGGTGCTTCTTTACGATTCGGATTCGGCCGGCATTAAGGCCGCCTTCAGGGCCTGCGGAATTCTATATAACTCCGGTCTGGAACCGCGATTAGTCAAATTGCCTAAGGGCTTCGATCCTGATAGTTTTGTAAGAGATAGAGGAGCCGGGGAACTTTCGAAATTGATCACCGGGGCCGTGGATATCATAGATTTCATAGAACAATCTATAGAAGGAAGATTTTCCGATCAAACGCTTTCGAGGCAAAAGAGGATAATCGGTGTTCTGACGGAATTGACGGCTCCTGTCGAGGATAGGCTAACGATGGAGTTGCTATCGAAAAAGATGTTTGAAAGGCTTGATATCGATCTAAAGACCCTTGGCATTATCAGCGATGCCAGACGGGTCATAATGCCTGACTCCCGAGAACAGATGTCATCGGGAAGGGATCGATTCGAGAGGTCGTTCCTGACGCTTCTAATTGCGCATCCGGAGTTAATTCCCGGAAGCGAGGGATTGGTGGAGGAATCGTTATTTGCAGAGAGTTGCTATGGCAAGATATTCGCTGCTATGATGGGTAGCTTCGCAGACGGGAAAGAACTGGATATAACCAATTTATCCGAGAAGATTGGCGATAACGGCGCCAGCCGCTGTTTACGGGAGATCGCAATTCAGGAGCTCTCGACTCCCGACTGGGAGTTGGAATTTGAAGGATATTTGAAAAAATTCAGACTGATCTCTGAAAGGAAACGCTTGGATGAGCTGAAGGGGCTTATCGGTGAGGCGGAGAAGATGTCTGATCAACATAAAATAGAGATTTTAACCCGGGAGTTTCAAAACCTAAAACTTGAGGTTGAGGCAAATGACACAAGAGTCTGATAAGGGCAGACGTGAGATGAGCATCAAAGCGCCCAGAGAAAAAATCGACCGGGATTCCGGAGGGGATTTAAGTCCGGACAGACCGGAGAAAAAAAGATTACCTGTGGGACAAGGCGTGGTTGACGTGGCCGACGCCGGTTCGGATCCGGCCTACGTTTACTTCAGAGACCTGGGGCGATATAAGATTCTCTCCAGAGAACAGGAGGTGAAGGTCGCCCGAAGAATCGAGGGGCACAAGAGGGGAATTAAAAAAATCGTCTTCTCATCGACCTTCGTACTGGACATGCTGATTTCCTGTCAGGAAAAACTGGTTTCAAAGGAGTTCCGGCTGGAAGATATTGTGTCCCCTGAGACATGCCGCTGGTTCGCCCCGGAGAACATTAAACGCGAAAGACAGAAGGTCGTTACCAGATTGAAGAAAATCCAGGATCTTCTGGAGGGGAGCAGATGTGATAATCTGGATTTTACAGGGGAGAAAACCGACAGGATACTCGAAAAACGGCTGAAAAATCGTCAGAAACTGTTCAAAGAGATCGAGAAGTTCAACTTCAATCTTGAGTTTTTAGAGAAATTGGTTCTGGACTTTAAGATTCAGGTTGATGGAAGCCGCCGGTATCATCGGCCGCTTAATACAATAGCCAGTAGAATGGATTCGGATCTCTCGGAATATCTTTTTGCTGAGGAGATGCCGCAGTCGGAGCTGGAAATTGTTAAAAGGCGGCTTGAATACTTGGAATCGGAGTTAGCCAAGGCGAAACGGATCATGATCGAGGCCAATATGCGATTGGTTATCTCCATCGCCAGAAAATACATTGGCCGCGGTATGGAGTTTTTGGATCTTATACAGGAGGGTAACTCCGGGCTGGTTAAAGCCGTGGACAAGTTCGACTATCGAAAAGGCTTCAAGTTCGGAACATATGCCTCCTGGTGGATAAGGCAGGCGATAACGAGGGCCCTCTCCGAACAGGCAAAGACTATTCGGACGCCGATGTATCTGAACAGCCAGTATGGTAAAGTGGCAAAAGCCTCTCAGTCTTTATTCCAGAAGCTTGGCCGTAAGCCAAGTATCCCCGAGCTCTCTGCAAAGGTAGGAATAGCCACCGACAAGATCGAAGATATCTTGAGCATCATACCGCAGACGGTATCGCTTTCAAAGCCCATCGGGGACGATGAGGACAACCAGATGTCCAATCTTATCGCTGATCCCCAGTTTTCAACCACCAGCGGTAAAGCCTCGTTCGTTTACCTGCAGGATCAGGTTGAAAAGGTGCTGAATACCCTCACAGATAGAGAGGAGGAGGTTATCCGGCTGCGTTTCGGAATGTCCGACGGCCTCCCCAGGACACTGGAAGAAGTCGGACTCATTTTCGATCTGACCAGGGAGCGGATCAGGCAAATCGAGGCCAAAGCGCTCAAGAAGCTCAGGCACAAAACGCGATCGAAAAAGCTTCGAGATTGCGTCGATTTGCTTTGAACATCCTGACATCAATCTGATTGGGCCGGGGCTCGTGCCCCGGCTTTTTGTTATTATGTAAACCAGCAATCGATGAAACATCCCGCCATAATTCTCGTAATTAATATTGGCAGACAAAGTTTCGGAATTAGCGGTGAGGTTGAAATGGATACCCGAAAGACAATAGCGGCAACTGCCGTGATTCTGGTGGGGACGGCAGCGTGTATCCTGGCAGGCGATCCCATAGTGAAACTTGATAATATAAGGACAGACCGGATCGAATCGGCCGGGTTTGAGCTCAAAAAGGCGGCCGACATAAGAATCGAAGCCGTCGGGCAATCTGCCCGGCGCGATGATGATCTCAACGCTTACGGCTGGCTTCTGGACGGGGATACCCGGGAGCCGGTCTGGGTTATGGACAGGGGCAATTCCAACCGCAAGGGGCGGAAAGGGTTGCGTAGCGCAGAGAAAACCGTCTCTCTCAAGCCGGGCAGATACGAGCTCTATTATTATGCGGCCGGGCGGTGGAGCGGTAAGATCTATATTAACGGCAGGAATATATTTGAGTTCTTGGGACAGCTGTTCGAAGGCGACCTGGATGAAGATACCGAAGATTACATCGATGAATTCCATATCGTAGTTTACCCCTCCGATGAAGATTTTAAAGATTATAAGCTATATGATCCCGATGGCGATATTCCGGGCGCCCTGCTGCAGGTTAACCGGGTTGGAGATTCTGAATATCTCCAGAGAGGATTTTCTCTCGATAAGCCGATGAAAATCCGGATTTACGCGCTATGTGAATATCCACAGGGCTACAAAAAGCCCGTTGACTACGCCTGGATAGTAGAAGCCGAAAGCGGCGATAAAATCTGGGAGATAGATCGCTGGAATACCGATCCGGCCGGCGGCGGCAGAAAAAATAGATATTCCAATGAGGAAGTGAAATTCGAAAAGGGCAATTACGTGCTTTATTATGTTACCGACAACTCCCATTCCTATGATGATTTCAATGTTTTACCGCCCTATGATCCACTCAACTGGGGTGTCGCTCTTATAGCGGAACGGGAATCGGATAAAAAAGCGTTTCAGACTTTCACGCCTGAAGGCCGAGGAGATGAGCTTATCGATCTGACAAGGATGGGCGACGATGAATTTTCCTCCCAGGCATTCCAACTCGAGAGTGAACAATCATTGAGAATTCATGCCATCGGCGAATACAGTAAGGGCGGCCGGGATTTCGTTGACTACGGTTGGATAGAGAATGCCTCCACAGGCAAAGTTGTATGGGAGATGACTTATCGAAATACCGAGCATGCGGGCGGCGCTTCCAAAAATAGACATTTCGACGGTCTCATTAAGTTGCCGAAAGGCTATTATATAGCGCATTATTCTACGGACGGTTCGCATTCTTACCGCGATTGGAACGCATCCCAGCCTTATGAACCCCGGGGTTGGGGATTATCGGTATATCCCGGCGGGGATTTTGATGATTCCAAATTTAAGCTTCTCGATGAATCTGAGATTAAGAGGGGCGCTGATATTCTGGTTAAGATGACGGGTCTTCGAGATAACCAGCGGCGACGCGGGAAATTCGAATTAGATAAACGAACGAAGATTAGGATTTATGCAATCGGCGAGGGCGACCGCGACGAGATGTATGATTACGGGTGGATAGCCAACGATAGAAGAGGTAGGTCGGTCTGGGAAATGACCTGGCGAAATACCGAGCCCGCCGGCGGCGCGAGGAAAAATAGATTATACGACGATACTATTATCCTGGAGCCGGGGAAGTACGAGGTGATTTTCGTAACCGACGGTTCACACTCCTTCAACGACTGGAACGCCGCCAAACCGCGCGACCCGGCAAGCTGGGGCATAACGGTTAGCCTGGTTGAGGAATTTTAGGCAGTAATACTCTCCTTTTATATACGGATCAACGGCTCGGGGCGGTTTCTAACCGCCCCTCAGCGTATTCTTATAATCAATTGCGTCGCGGAGGAATCAACCACTGTTTCGGTTTCGAATGCCTCGTAAATTTCCATTCCGGGTGGAATGAATTGCAGGTTATGACGGCGGGCAAAATCAGCCATCTCTCTCCAGCAGGAATCAAGGCTCTTGTATTGAGGATAACAATCGTATACCAGCGCATCACCGCCGGATACAGTTTCCTTATTAATCCCCGCCGGAGGTTCCCAGCTTGCATCTGTGATAATTAAAGCTATTTGCCGACCAGCGGGCGAGAGACTCAATGAATCTGAAAATTCGGCTATGATTCCTATGGGATCGCCGAAAACCTGCGGGTTCAGGGCGTAAAGCTCCATGATGCTGGCAATGGCCTCGTCGATACTTTGCGTGGCGCTATCGAAATCCGCATATGCGTAATTAAGATCAGGCATGCTCTTTTTTCTAATTTGCTCGTGATCGTCTGCCTGCCCACAGGAGTAAGACGATATTGCGACTAAGCTTAAAAATAATCCGGGCAATCCAACTAATTTCATCGCCCGCCTTTTCATGAATAGATCCATCCAGATTATGCCGGAAATTCCACCTTTTCAAACCATGTCGGATCTAAATCGGGAAATATATCATCCCTTTGCTCCAGATCGCCAAGATATGACAATTCTCCGGCTGAGAGGTTGTCAGCATTATCGATCATCTGCACCAGTCGCTGAAAAGCCTCGTGATGAGCAGCGATTCGGGCCTCGGCGTAATCCCTGGCGGCCCAAGTGGAAATCAGAAATTGCCAATCGGAAGAGGACAAAAGCATCAGCTCTCGTGCTGCCTGGGTTATGATACGCTTTTCGAGTTCGCCGGCGTTTTTATATCGGCCGGCAAGTTCTTTCATCTTTAATTCATCTTCGTAAACATGCTTCCAAGTCCAGTCGGTCCACTCATTAAGCCAGATATAGTGAAATCCGCCTTCGCCCCATGAGCCTTCCGGAAGAGTAATTACGTTCGATGGTTTATTCATTTCATAGTATTCGCCGGCCGTGCAAAGGCCAATTTCGCCCGAAGCCGCTATTTTTTCCAGAGCCTTCTGAATAAATTTCGGGCCCTCGAACCACCAATGACCGAATAGCTCGGCATCGAATGGAGCCACTATGATACCCGTCTCTCCCGTCTTTTCATAGTGATTCAGAAGCTGTTCCTTCACCAGGTTTGCAAAGTGCGAGGAATTTTCCTCCAGCCGATTTGAAATGGGGTCAGGATTGTAGATTAACTTATCGGCCAGATCCGTTTTCGACGATGTCACTCTCCAGTAGCGATGTCCTCCGGGAAATCTCTTCTTATGAAAATCGAGATAGTTGCTGTCACCGGGATATCCCCATTCTCCTGACCAGACCTGAAGGCTGGTTTCAGGATGGCGCGTAAATACGCCGACGGGTCGCTGACCATCCTTGCTGCCGACCAGGTATGCCGAAAGTGGAGTTTTTTCCTGTTCCTCGGAGCGAGGTTCATACTGCTTTTCGAACTTTCCCCATAATGTTCTCAGGGCGTCAAACCTATCCATATATACACCGATAGCCTTCCCGCCCCTGAGAGTGGCGCTGTCTATGAAAAAGTATTCAATCCCGTTTTCCGATAGAAACTCTTCGATTCCCTTTCTCTTGTAGCTTTCAGATAGGCCTTCGACCTTAACCGGTGCGCTCCAGTCATAGGAAGGTCTATAGGCGCATTCGGGAAGCCAGATGCCCCTCGGATCTTTTCCGAAATACCGGTGGTACGATGCCACAGCCTGTTTTATTTGCGCCTGGCATGATTCATCCTGCGAAAGCAGCGGCAAATAGCCATGAGTAGCCGCACAGGTTATAATCTCGATTTGAGCGTCATCCTGCAGCCTGCGAAATTGGGCGATTATATTCTGGTTGTAGCCGTCGGTGAAAGCGATCAGCACCCTCTTGTAATAGGCCTCCCAGTCATTGGCGAGTTTCAAGAAATCGTTCTGGCCGGTGCGATAAAACTCCTCGGCATCGCCAGCAGCGGCTTCAAGCCGCTGCTTCAGGTAATCAATGAAATTCGATTTGAAAACGTCATGAGCCAATTGTTCACAGAGTACCGGAGAGATTCCTACGGTTAATTTCGGGGATACACCCTGTTCTATAAGACTGTCACAGGTTTGAAGCAAAGGGATATAAGTCTCCGCCGCCGCCTCGTTTAGCCAGTCTGTCCCGTGAGGCCATCTCCCGTGACCCAGTACATATGGAAGATGAGAATGCAGGACGAAAGTAAAATATCCCCTCTTCATTTCTGGGAACTATCCTTGTCGGCGGCCTGAAAACCTATGCTCTTGCCGGAATAGCCCTGAGTTTTTATCTGCCCGAACTGGCCCTCGTATTTCTTAATATTTTCCTCCAGGGCTTTGTGCAGCATCTTGGCATGGGCGGGCGTCATTATTATCCGTGCCAGAACCTTTGTTTTCTGAGCTCCCGGCATCACCCGGGCAAAATCAATGATCATCTCCTGTGGGGAGTGGACGATCAAAGCCAGATTCGAGTAGATCCCCTCCGATTCTTTTTCGCCCAATTCTATATTCAATTGCCTCGGTTTCTGTTGCATCGCGTCTCCTTTACCCGACGGCGTCACCAAATAACGCCGATATATATTGCCTAATAGTTTTAATTCTAATATAATTCGATGCTGTGTCAAGGCATTTAGAGCAACCCGCAAAGGTTATGAAAAAAGAGATCGTTGAGAGAATAACAAACAATTTTCAGGGCATCAGCGTCATGGTGCTGGGAGATCTGATGCTCGACCGCTATCTCTGGGGAAGTGTGGATCGCATATCACCGGAGGCGCCGGTGCCGGTCGTTCAGGTTCATAAGGAAACGTCTAATCTCGGGGGCGCCGCCAACGTTGCCGCCAATATCAGCTCTCTTGGCGCTAAGGCTATTCTGATTGGAGTTGTAGGCGATGACTCGTTTGCGAAATTGTTCAAAGAAAGCCTGTCTGCATGTAAGATTCAATCCTCGTATCTTGTCGTGGATTCAGATCGTTCCACGACGGTTAAAACCCGGATCGTTGCGCATAGCCAGCAGGTGGTCCGGATAGACCGTGAGATTACCGCCGAAATCGGCGATCGAATTGTTGAAGAAGTACTGAAAAAAGCAAAAAAGCAAATGCCGGAAGTTCAAGGGATTGTCATTTCGGATTATGGGAAAGGCGTGATAACTTACGGACTGCTTTCCGAGCTGATATCCCTGGCCAACAAGGCCGGAAGATTTATAGCGGTGGATCCCAAGGAAGTCCATTTCAAAAATTACCGGGATGTTTCGGTGATCACTCCCAATCATCATGAGGCCGGTTTCGTTTCCGGCAGGCGGATTACAAGCGATAAGATACTTGAGGAGGTCGGCTGGGATCTGATCGATTCACTCAACCTGGAGTCTCTGCTGATCACCCTCGGGGAGAAGGGCATGACGTTGTTCGAGAAGGATCGTATCAGGACCGATATCCCCGTGGAGACCAGGACCGTCTACGATGTCACGGGCGCAGGGGATACGGTCATCGCCGCCCTGACCGTGGCGCGATTGGCCGGAGCGACCATGCAGGAAGCGGCCTTTATATCGAATGTCGCCGCCGGATTGGCTGTCGCCAGGTTCGGAACCGCCGGGATAACCCGGGAGGAATTGAGAAAGGCGTTGGTCGAGAGGTGATGAATTCTAAAATAGTTACCCAGGCCGAAGCGACGAGGATCCGACGAAGGCTA
>CBDVBL010000024.1:0-11196 GCA_965372205.1 uncultured bacterium | reverse complement strand
CGCCGGGAACGATGACTACTGGACACCGCCTTACGTGCATTACCCGTCGGCCTATAACCATGTTCTGGCCGTGGCGGCCACCAATAGCGGCGATAACAAGCCGAGCTGGTCCAATTATGGAACATGGGTGGATGTCTGCGCTCCGGGTCAGAGTATCTATTCTACCTGGGGTTCAAACAGCTATGCATATCTCAGCGGTACATCGATGTCATCGCCGATAGTGGCGGGAGTGGCGGCTTTGATCAGGGCGGCTGATCGCGGCCTCAGCGCTTCCGAGGTTGAAGCATTGATCGTCGATAATGCCGAGTCGATCAACGACTATTATTATAATCAGGGATGGATGGGCTCGGGCCGCGTCAACGCCAACGATGCGCTGCAGGGATTCGTGGGGCTGGAACCTCCTGATCCGGCGTCGCCGGTTGGCGGTCTGTTCACGTCCGATCCCTATCCGACCTTCTCCTGGAGCGAGGTAGATGGCGCCACCGTATATCACCTGCAGGTGGATCAAAGCGTGTCGTTCAACTCGCCGGATATTAACAACTCTGATATTTCCGAGACCTCTTACACCTCCCCGGATCCGCTCGAGGACGCTCTATGGTACTGGCGGGTTCGTGCAGGCGACGGAGGCGAATGGTCCGATTGGTCGACAGTGGAGAATTTTGGAATTGATACCCAGGCGCCCGGCAGCCCCATAGGTTTCGATGCCGTTCCGGATGGCTGGAGCGGCGATCCGACCTTCACTCTGAACTGGACAAACCCCCCGGATCTCTCCGGGATCAGTTTCGCCCTTTACAAGCTGGATCAACCGCCGACGAACAATTTCAATTTTGACGGATCACTGGACGGAGAGCCTCCCGGCCAATATGTTTTCTCCTCCTCAGGCATCCGCACGATCTATATCTGGCTGGTGGATAACGCCGAAAACACCGATTATACAACCTATGTCCATGACGATATGCAATATGACGGCACGCTTCCGGCAGGTTGTGTTGCTTCTTCGCCGGCTTTCACAAATGAACTGAACTTCGAGGTTTCCTGGACACCCGGATCCGACGAGCATTCGGGAATCAGCGGCATATATGATGTCCAGTATAAAGACGGGGAAGGCGCCTGGACTCCCTGGCTGACGGCCTTCGCCGGAATGTCGGAGACCTTTACCGGAGAAGACGGCCATACATACTACTTTGAAGCTCGATGCTATGATATGGTCGGCAACGCGGAACCGTTCACGGACGTCGCCGAGACGGAAACAATCGTTGATACGGAATATATTCCCGGTTGCGACTATATCAGCGGGGATGTTAATAACAACGGCGCGCCCCTGGAGCTTGAAGACGTCCTGGCCATGGTCAGTCTATACAGGGGTACGTTGTTGCCATATTTCACCTGTGCCTGTCCGCCGCACGGCGACGATTTCGCAGCAACCTCCGACCCCAACGGTAATTGCGTGCCTTTTGAACTTAATGATGTCATGGTTGAAATTGCAGCCTTCAGAGGTATCGCCATGGCCAGCGGCTGCCTGGACTGTCCGGGATCGCGGTGAATGCGATAATCATGGAGTCGGAGTGAAATTTATCACCCTGATGCCGATCTAAAATAGGCAGGGTTACAAAAAAAAAGTGGCAGGGCTTTAAGCCCCGGGGTGAGTAGTCGAGGGTCATAAGGGGCAAAATCATGGTTGCCCGCAAAATGTCAAACCTAATTAACATTATCGATCCCGGAAGGCTAAATATTAGTGAAAAAAAACGAGCAATTTGCTTGACAATTATGGAGACTATGTTTATATTTTACTGTGTCCGGGTCCGCCGCGTGTGGACCGGGGGATTAAGATCAAGAATCGCGGGGAGAGAATATGATTCCCGCACAGCGCTTCGGCTCGGGGGATCTTCCCCACATGTATTGATAGTAGTTGACGTAGAAGACATCCGAAACATTCAGTTCTTTTAACTTTAAACCGTCTGAAAAGGAGGTGGTTGGTAAACGTAAACCTTCGTGGATAGTTTATGGCTTAAGTATTAACGAACTTCAGGAAACCAGGAAGTACGTAACTGATCGAAGGAAATTTTAGGTCTTTTTAAACATTTTTAAGAGAGAGAGAAACCAATATGAAAAAACTCTTTCTGTGGACTTTTGTTCTGGCGCTGCTCTGTACATGGGCGGTTGTGGTAGCGGATGAAGCTCCGAATGCTCTCACCACCAGCAGCCAGGGTTCCGATCTGGATCGCGAGGCGATCAAGGCGCAGAAGGACAAGGCCGCGCAGGAGATGATCTCCCGCAGGCCTTTGATTACCAATGTAGCGCCGGCGGGATCGGCTGTGCCCAAGTTGGAGAAAGAGGTCATAGCAGAACCCCAGCGCATCTCCGGGCCCGATGCTATACAGGTCATAGATGTCGAGGTACCCTACCAGGAACCCCAGCGCATCTCCGGGCCCGAGGCTACGAGTAGTATCCTGAATGCCACCCCGGTATCGGTACCTGAAAAGGCTCCGTATACCGGCCCGGCGAATGTGCCGGATCAGAATGTGATTCTGCAGGGTGGCGATGTCTGTGCTACGGCTACAGTCATCCCCGCCATTCCGTATACAAATACCGGTACCACCTCCGGCTATGTAGATGACTACGATGAAGCCTGCACATACACAGGTTCGACCTCGCCCGATGTCGTTTACAGCTACACTCCTGAGGTGGATATGGCGATTAATATCAGCCTCTGCAGCGTCAATACCCTTTACGATACCAAAGTGTACGTCTATGAGAATGTGTGCCAGGAGCGTGACGACGGCCAGGATCCTTACGCCTGCAATGACGACGCCCTCGCAGATTGTACTATTGACGCATACCAATCTGTAATACTCTGTATGCCTGTAACTGCGCAAAATACCTACTATATCGTGGTTGACGGTTTTGGCGGCGATCTCGGCCCGTACGAGATTACAGTTACCGAGTGCGCGGTTACGGAGGAAACCTGTGCCGACGCCAGCGTCTGGGATAACAACGTGGCCGACGGTACAAACGGCGCTCGTCCTACCGTCAACTGGGATCCCAATGGCATGATCGATGACGTCCAATTGGAGAGCCAGACGGATTTCACCTGTATCCGCGTTGAGGTAGCTGAAGGCACGACACCTCCGGGTGTGCCCAGCGATATTCAATCAACCAGAATCAGGATCTACGACGCTCCCAACGGTATGGGTAGTCTCGACTGGCCGACCGATGGTCCTAACCCGGTATTTGACTATACATACCAGAAGAGCGACTTCTCCATGATGGAGATCGATTCCGGCGGTGATCTGTTCGGACGTGATCATGTTTACTTCGATCTCTGCGGACCCAACATTTCGTTGCCTGCCGGCAATTATGGTGTCTTCCTGACCTTCCCCGGCCGTGGTCCTGACGACTTCTTCTGGTTATCGGCGACTAATGCCCATGCCAACGAGACCAACTATATCTGGGGCCCGGACGTGAATCCTCCATCCCCGAACTCATTCTTCCCGGAGACAGCGTTCCATCTCGGCATCGGCACCTGCGAAGACGTCTACGGCGCCTGCTGTGATGATGCCACGGGTGTCTGTGAAGATGACGTTCTCGCCGGCGATTGCCCGGCTCCGCTGAGATTCGCGGCCAACACGCTTTGTGAGAATCTTGAGCCGCCATGCGGCTGGCAGCCCACCGGCGCCTGCTGTATCGATGAGGTGTGCGAATTCACCTCGGAAGAGCAGCCGTGTCTGGATGTCGGCGGCGAATGGTTTGAGGGCGAAACCTGTCCGGATTTCGAGTGCCCCTCTGATCCTTGCGTGAACGCCATCTGGCAAAATGGCGAAATGGACTATGTCAATAGTTTAGCAGCCGACCGCAGAGCCGATGGTACGCTCGACGCTTGGGTGGTTGACGATGTCGTGTTTCAGGGGCCGGCGCATGTTACCGATCTGCACTGGTGGTGTGTAACCGACGAAGCCTACGTTTTCGAGAACACCGATGACTGGATTGTTCTCGCGGACGCCGGTGGCCAGCCAGGCGCGGTGATCGTTGAGGAATGGGATGTTCCCAACACGCGTTTTTGGACTGGCGAGTATGGCCCCTGGGCTGGTCGCCCGCTCTACATCTATACGCTATATGTGGATCTTGTTCTGCCCCCGGGTACGTACTGGTTCGGCATGAGGCCGGTTAACCAGGGCGGAGGCCAGAACTTCTGGATGACAGCTCCGGTGATCGGCTCGGAAATTTGGTTCCAGTCGAATTCTTTTGGATACCCTAACTTTGTAATCGGTAATACGGTCTTCGGCGCGTCACACGACGTGACATTCTGCGTCACCGGCGATACGCAAATAGAGCCCGGCGCATGCTGCGATGATGCGACCGGTGATTGTATCGATGATGTACCGGTTGAGCAGTGCCCGGCGCCGCTCAGATTCGCGTCTGGCGTGCTGTGCATTGATCTCGAGCCGCCATGCGGCGAAGTTACCGGCGCCTGCTGCGATGCGGCTACCGGCGACTGCGTCGAGATGACTGGACCCGAGTGCGCTGCTAGAGACTGGGATTATCAGGGCGACTGGACAACCTGCGATCCGAATCCGTGTCCCAACCCGTTCTGCCACGACTACGAAGTTAATGCGCCGGTTGAAAATGCGACCGGTTCGACCTGCGGAATGGGCGACGACTGCGCGCTACAGCCAACCGAGGAAGTCATCTACAAGGTCGAGATCCCGAATGACGGCGAGTGGGTCTTCTCGCTGTGCGGATCAACCTATGACACCTACCTGTTCGTAGGCACCACCTGCTGCGGCATGGAGATAGGTGAGAACGACGACTTCTGCGGCCTGCAGTCTCAGCTATCCGCTGTTATTACTGCGGGAACCTACTATGTTGACATCGAGGGCTACAGTGGCTGCGGCGACTACGTCCTCAACGTCTACCAGGTGGAAGAGTGCGTCGTTGAATGTCCTCCGGGCGGCCTGGATGAGGCCGAACCCTGCGATCAGGACACCAACGGTGGCTGCAACACCGATCCTGCCAACCCGCCGACCACGCCTATTTCCTGCGGCGATACCTACTGCGGTCTCGGCTGGTTCGACGGTAGCACCAGGGATACCGACTGGTACTATTTCGAGATTCCTGGCGGCGGTCTTGTTACGGTTACCCTCGAGGCTGAATTCGATGCTCTGTTCGGGATCATCGTGCCATTCTCGGATGATATCTGTGACAACGACGGCACTGTCACCCATTACGCCTTACCGGATGCCTGCACACCGGGCTTAGTACAGGCCAACCTGACCGGCGACACGCCATATGTGATCTTTGTTGCGCCGCTGTTTAACGATCTAGTTACATGCGGTGATTACTGGGTCAGTGTCGATTGCGGCGAGTGCCCGGATTTCATGACAGTCGATATCTTCACCGACGAGTATCCGGATGAGACCAGTTGGGAGATGATCGAGCGTGCCAGCGGAACCGTTGTCGGCTCTGCCGGACCGCTTGTTGATCCGTTTACCCAGCACCACTGGGAAGTCTGTGGCGATCCGAACCTCTGCTACGACTTCTACATCTACGATCTGTACGGCGACGGTATCTGCTGTGAATATGGCGATGGCCACTACGAGATCTACGACTTTGCCGGCACAATGGTCTGCAGCGGCGGCGATTTCGGTTCTGTGGAAGTCTGTCCTGATATCGGCCAATGCGTGCCTCCTACCGGCGCCTGCTGTATCGATGACATCTGCGAATACACCTCGGAAGAGCAGCCGTGTCTGGATGACGGCGGAACCTGGTATGTAGGCGAGGACTGCGACGCCGGTTTTGAGTGCCCCACCATCGGGTGCTTGACCCAGATGCCGAATCTGGCCAACGGTATTTTCTCCGATATTCACTGCGACATTTGCGGCGGCCTCCAGGTGCTTGCGGAAAACACTGATTTCGGCGCCCCCGTGAATATAACGGCGCTGACTTTCTGGGGCGGCTACTACCCGACCAACACCGTTTTGGATCCCGATCATTTCACCGTGATCTTCCGTGCTGATGATGGTGGCGGACTTCCCGGTGCGATGATTGCAAGCATGAACGATGTCGCTGCTGATATCAAGTTCGCTACCGGCAGGATTCTGTTCGGTGTGGACGAGCATGAATACACAATCAATGTTGATCCGCCTCAACCGGTCCCCGAGCTTGTATGGATTGAGATTTACAACAATACCGATCCATCGACGGACGACTGGTTCTGGGAAACCGGCGATCTCGACCCGGCCTATGGAATCATTGGCCAGGCCTGGACGACCACTATCCCCGAGGCACCGTGGAACTATGATGGCGCCACGGATATGGCGCTGATTGTTGAATGCGAACCACAGGGTGGTGATGACTGCCAGTACGTCCCCGGCGATCCTAACTGCAATACCATACCGGCCGAGCTTCCGGATGTTATTGCCATGATCGGTATGTATCGTGGAACCGTGCCGCACTGTTACGAGTGCGACTGCCCGCCTCATGGCAACTTCGCGCCTTCTGCCGACCCGAACGGCAACTGCATATCTGACGAACTGCCAGACGTGGTTGCTATGATCGGTATCTACCGAGGCACCGTTCCAATTGAAAGCTGTGACGATTGTCCGGGTCAGGGCTTGTTAGCTCCAGGAGGAATCGTACCCTCCTTGAAGTCAAAGGCTAAGGCTATCCAGCAGTCCGTGGACTAATAATCCGCTGACTTTCTGAGTTAGTCTCGGCTTGAGACTAAAGTGAGAATCGGGGTCTTCAAAGGCCCCGATTCTTTTTTGATGCCCCGGGCTATTATGCCATTCTGGCAGTGTGGCGGCAGGCGATGTCATTCCGCATCCCGGTTATAATTTATTTTATAACAAGAAGTTATGATTTTTTAATTGACTTTCAGGGATAATTTTGTTAAAATAACACTCTATTTATGAAGCGATTTTTCAGACTAAAATGGCGTTAGGGGCTATGATGTTAGGAGTAATTGACAACAAATTCATTATCGGGCGGGACGAGTTTTTCCCGTTTTCGGCGGAGATGCATTATTTCCGGGTCGAAAAACGTTACTGGTCGATCTGTTTTGAGAGGATCAAGAAAGCCGGATTCAAAATCATATCAACATACATTCCCTGGAATCTTCATGAGCAAAAGCCCGGGGAATTCGATTTCAGAGGCTACACCGGCCCCGAAAGGGATTTGATTGTATTCCTGGAGCTTTCCCGGGAATTTGGATTTAAGGTTATCCTGAAGCCGGGGCCATGGATTAAATCCGAATGGTCTAATGGCGGGCTTCCGAAATATCTTTTTTACGATGAGGCGATTGTGGCCCGGGATAATCAGGGGGAACTGGTTTCCGCCGACAACGGACCCGGTATCGGGGGCAGCCATCAGCCAAGCTATCTGCATCCCAAATATCTCGGTCATGTGAAGAGGTATCTGGGAGGCCTCATAGATGTCATACAGAATTATGTATTTCCCAAGGGGCCGGTATTTATAATTCAGATTGACGATGAATTGAGCTTCGGGGGGAATCTCAAACCGCTGGCTGCGGATTACAACAATGTCACCATAACGGAAAATTACCATCCTTTCCTGGAGGGGAAATATCAGAATCCCAAGAGCGTTCCCCCGGGATATGGGAAAAAGGCGAGGCGCTTTTTGGGGATTGAGCCTCCTTTGTCTATCGAGGTGAAAAAGCCGGAAAACCTGGTGAAATATTTCGACTGGATCGAGTTTAAAGGCTCTCTTCTGACCGATTATGTGGCGAGCCTGGTGGATCGGCTGGAAGCCCTGGGAGTGGGATGTTTTTTCTCGGTCAACGTGCCGTGGACCGACGATTTCGGGTTGCCATTGAACATAGACTCGCTGATCGGGGAAAAGATGATCCTGGGGATGCCGATTCCCGATCCGAGCGACTATTGCAGGCTGGGGCGGAATATTCGATACCTGAACAGCAAGACCGGTTTTTGCTGGACGCCCAACCTCTACGGCGGCGCCCCGGTGGATGGCGACTTATCCGGCGAAAAGCAAGCTTTCGCAGTCAGTCCGCGTTATCACCGCTACTTGATCGTCAGCGCACTGGCGGCGGGTTTGAAGGGAATGAACCATTATATGTTCGTGGGTCGCGATCACTGGCAAGGTTCGCCGCTTGGTTCCGATGGCACCGTCAATGAGAATTACGATACTATCAGAAAGATGAATACCGCCCTGGAGCATATCGGCATCAACTCCGCCAAGCCGGTCTCACGAATAGGGATAGCCTATCATAAACTGTATCTCATCCAGCATCATCTGGACATAAAGGAGCAATTCCCGTACGTTCTCGATCTGGTATCGCAGAGTCTCAATCCGTTAGGGCAGGATTTCATGAATCTCAAATTCGATTACTCCGTGGTCGATGTCGATTCTGAGAATTCATTAGAGGAAAAAGACGTTTATTTCATTCCGACTGCCGAATATATGGCGGAAGCGGCTCAAAATAATATTGTGAAAGCCATAAAAAGAGGCAAGTGCGTGGTGCTATTCGGCCTGATGCCTAAATTGAATGAGCATTTCAAGGCCTGCCGGATTCTTTCGAAAGCCGTGGGATTGAATACCGTCTTCGACTGGCAGCCATGCAATATCACCTGGGATAAGACCGAGATCCGGGCTATACGATATGGCTATATATCATCGAAGGGTACAGGTAAAGCGCTGGCGAAAAGCGGTGCCAAAACAACAGGCGTTTATAAGAAAGTGGGCAAGGGATCGGTATATCTTTTTACCTTCGATATTTCACCCAAATACGACCCGGTCAGATTGAACATGCTGCAATCGTTGTTCGATGCTCAAAAGGTTACTTCGCCGGTAGCGACGTCCGATCCCAAGGTCGATTTCATAGCCCAGGTGAACGATAGCGGAGTGATCCTCTACTTGATCAACACCGATATCACTTTCACCTCGCCCGGCAGCGATTTCAAAAAGAAGATTGTGGCCTCCGTGGATCTGCATGCGCTGGGCATAAAGCAGGCCAAGATCAAGATGTATGATGTCCTGGATGACGACGTATTGAAATTCACCTCCAGGGAGCTGAAGGAAGGCGTGGTCTTCCCGGTCGGTTTCCACGAGGCCAAGATATTTTATATACCGAAGAAGTAGCTACCCTTCGCAAAGAAAATCAAAAAGGAAGGCGGCCCGTACAACAGGCCGCCTCATAATTTGAATCGGTTTCCTTTATGTTAGCACCGGGAGAACCCGCAATCGGGGCAGACGATACAGCCGGATTCGGTTTCGAGTCGACTGCGGCAATCGGGGCAGTTTAACGCCGAGAGGTCGGCCTGGACCTTGAGAGCTTTACCATTACCGAAATGCTTATGCAGCACCTTGGCGATAGCATCCGGCACCGAGCGTATGAGTCCGCCGGCGCCGTAAACAGGAGAATCGCCCCCTATGCCGCGGAGTTGTTCGATTATCACCTCGACATCGATACCGCTTCTCAAGGCCAGCGACATGAGGCGACAGATGGCCTCGGTGTCGGCCATAGTATCGTATCCCGATTTGCCTATCTGGGCGAAGACTTCGAATGGCTTCCCGTTTAACGTATTAATAGTGATATAGAGGTTCCCGAAGCCGGTTTTTATCTTATTTGTAATTCCCTGGAGGGTTTCAGGGCGCCCTTTTATGGTTGCAGCCTGCCTGGCCTCGTCGGATTTCTCGGTCTGCATTGTCGACAGGACCTGAAACGCCCGGGAGCCATCACGATATATGGTTACCCCCTTGCATGCCAGCCTGTAGGCAAGCTCGTAGGTGGTCTTGACATCGTCCGTGGTGGCTTCTTTTGGCAGGTTGATGGTCTTGGAGACCGCATTCTCGGTATGCTTCTGAAAAGCCGCCTGGATCTTTACATGCCATTCGGGGGAGACATCGTGGGATGTGACGAATATATCCCTGACCGATTTTGGTATCTCGTCGAAATCAACGATAGAATTCTTCTCCGCGATCCTCTCCATCAGCATCTGCGAGAAAAAACCCATTTCTCTGGCCCGGGATTCAAACATCGGATTGAATTCGATCAGGCGGGTGTTATCCATGACATTGCGGATATAGCTGACGGCGAATATCGGTTCGATCCCCGAGGAGCACCCGGCGATTATGGAGATAGTGCCGGTTGGCGCGATGGTGGTGACCGTGGAATTCCTTCGCTGAGTGCCCTTTTTTCCGAAGACAGATTTTTCCCAGTTGGGGAAAACTCCCCTCTTGGCAGCCAGATCCTGGCTGGCGAGATCGGCCTCGGTCTGTATGAAGCCTATAACCTTATCCGCCAGTTCCAGCGCCTCGTTGGAGTTATAGCGTTTATCCAGCATTATCAAAAGATCTGCCCATCCCATGACACCGAGGCCGATTCTACGGTTTTCTCTGGTGGCTTCACCGATTTGCTTGAGGGGGTATTTATTCTGCTCAATAACGTTATCCAGAAAGTGCACTCCCTTCCAAACCAGATTCTTAAGCTTGTCCCAATCGATTTCGTTTCTGAACATTCTGGAGGTATCCGAAGAATCGACTACGGCGCGAACGACTTTCGAGAGGTTGATAGATCCCAGGTTACAGCTTTCATAAGGGAGTAGAGGCTGTTCACCGCAGGGATTGGTTGCTTCCACCAGGCCGACGTCGGGAGTTTTTTCGTGCTTGTTGATCTTATCGAGGAAGATGACGCCGGGTTCGCCGGTCTTATGGGCATGTTCGATAATTGACTGGAATACCTCGCAGGCATCCAGGCTCTGGGGCTTGCCGTCAAGTATATATTGCTCGCCGGTGCGAGGATCGATAAGGGGATAAGAGGTACGTTCCTTGACCGCCTTCATGAAAGTATCTGTCACCCCGACGGAGATGTTGAAATTAGTCAGCTCCGAGAGGTCATCTTTGCATCTGATGAACTCCTTGATATCGGGGTGATCGACCTTGAGAATTCCCATGTTGGCGCCTCTGCGGGTCCCCCCCTGTCTAACAGCTTCTGTGGCGGCATTGATAACTCTCATGAAGCTGATCGGCCCCGACGCCACGCCGGAAGTCGAGGCGACCACTGAATTTCTGGGTCTCAAACGAGAGAATGCAAATCCGGTGCCGCCGCCGGATTTGTGGATCAGCGCGGTGTCTTTTACCGCTTCGAAAATCGACTCCATGTTGTCGTCGACAGGCAATACAAAGCAGGCTGAGAGCTGGCCCAGCTTCCTGCCGGCGTTC
>CBDVBL010000023.1:0-11214 GCA_965372205.1 uncultured bacterium | reverse complement strand
ATTGAGGACTCATTATCCTGCTTTCTCTGAGTTTTTCGATTATCGCGATTTTCCTTTTTGAGTCTGACGGTGAAAATGAGGTCTTTAACCTGGCAAGCGATTCTACCAGATCGTTGGTTTTGACAGTGGGTATTACTCTTCTCGCCATTACTGCTTACCTACAATTGCGCTATATGATATTATAAGATTGATGGTTGAATTATCACAGCGGTTATTTGGGAGCCGGTCGACAGTTGCAGGAGCTCCACGGGGTCCGTTCGGCATCATGTGGTTCTATTATGGGCCGGAATAATGTTGATCAGGCAATGCTGATGAAATCCGGACAGTGCGAAAGCGGACTGTCGCTGACGCGGGATGACTGGTATACATGATCGAGCCCGGGCGTATACCATCTAACCTGCTACGAGAAAACATTTTAAGGCTTCGCCTATCCGCTCATAACCGAAAACGATTCGCTATAGCGTCGAAAAAGAGAAATAATTTCATCTAAAAAACGAAACCTTTTTATGCAACATCCGTAATGTAACGCATGTTAGATAACAAACGTTTGATTTGGAGATGATATGCCGCCAAAAACCGTTTTTACCAAGGAAGATGTGATTAAAGCCGCCTTTGATCTTGTGGAATATCAAGGCATGCAGGGGCTTACAGCCCGCAAAGTGGCCTTGGAGCTAAAATCATCGACAGCCCCCGTCTATAGCAATTTCGAATCTGTAAAAGGGTTGGAGCGTGAAGTGATCAAAAAAGCCAAGGATATGCTCTTAAACTATACCAAAAGACCGTATACCAAAAGAGTGTTTCTGAATATGGGTACCGGATATGCCATATTTGCCCGGGAACATTGTAAGCTTTTCAGCGCCATATTCTTAGAAAGAGACGATTTTAAGGATATTGTCGATGAGTTTTTAGAAACTTTAAGGAAGGAGTTAGTAAATGACAAGAGATTTACCACTATGTCCTCCGAACGCAGGGACGCTCTTCTTTTGAAGATGTGGATATTCACTCACGGTCTTGCCACACTGATATGCGTGGGACTTTCTAAGGACAATAGCGACGAGTATATAATCAAAACTCTTCTGGCCGTAGGCGGCGCCGTTATCGGGGCGGCCCTGGCTCAGGCCGAAAATTAATCATCTAAATTTTTACAGGAGAAGTAAGATGAAACCCAAAACCATTCTTTTCATTCTCATGTTGATCTGCTTGAACTTGGCGTTCAACACAGGTGTCAGGGGGCAGGACGTTCCCCAGGGGACAATAAAAGGACAGGTGATCGATAGCGAAACGAAAACCCCGCTTCCCGGAGTGACTGTTCTTATCGCTGCTCCCCCTATGGGCGCAAACGCTGATGTCGATGGTAATTTCACAATCAAAAATGTGCAGGTCGGCAATTACACGTTAAAGTTCAGTTGTATCGGCTATGATCCGCTTTCGAAAACCGATATAATTGTCAAACCGAAAAGGATAACATTTGTTCAGGCCGAACTGAATGTATCCCCGCTCCAGATGAACGATGTCGTAGTCACGAATGGGTATTTCTCGCGGATGGAGGATCAGCCGACAAGCTCCATCAATTTCTCCTCCGAGGAGATACGTAGAGCCCCCGGTTCTGCGGGCGATGTAAGCCGCATCATAATGGGGCTTCCCAGTATCGCCAAAGTCAACGATCAGGTAAACAGCCTTATAGTCCGCGGCGGAAGTCCCATGGAGAACGCTTTTTATATCGATAATATCGAAATACCGAACATCAACCACTACCCTACTCAGGGATCATCGGGCGGTCCCATAGGGCTTTTGAATGTCGATTTCATTCAGGATGTCGAATTCTCGTCGGGCGGTTTCTCCAGCGCCTATGGTGATAGATTATCATCCGTGATGGAGCTATCGTTCAGAGAAGGCAACCGGGATGAGTTGGACGGACAGCTGGATATGGCCTTCGCGGGATTCGGATTTACAGGCGAGGGCCCCATCGCAAACGGCCAGGGTTCATGGCTCTTTTCCGCCAGGAGGAGCTTTCTTGATCTTCTGGTGGATGCTATCGGCACAGGTGTCGCTCCGGAATACAGCGATTACCAGGGAAAGCTCGTTTACGATCCGACGCCTAACGATAAACTAACCTTATTGGGTGTGTTGGGAATCGATTATATCGGATTCGATAAAGATCAGGCGGTAGAAGACGGAAATATCACATACGGCAAATCCGATATCATAGAGGGAGCGTCGGGAGTAAACTGGCGTCATCTCTGGAACGAAAAAGGGTATTCCAATACTTCGGTTTCATACATCGCGACCAAAAGCATAGCGGATTACTACGAAGCCAGAACCGATTTAAATCTGATCGATAACAACTCTCTCGAGTATGCCGTGCAGCTTCGCAATGTGAACTTTTACCGTTTTAATCCGGCCAACCAACTTGAGTTCGGTGTTGACGGGAAAATAGTCGGGGCCGATTACGATAATTTCATTTCCGAATATACCGACGCTCTGGGCAATACTACTCCGGAAAACAGGATCGATGAGCAGATCTCGTCACAGAAAATCGGGGTCTTCGCCAATTACACGTGGAAACCGTTCGATAGGCTCTCTTTGACCCCCGGTGCGAGATTCGATTATTTCGCCTACAACGAAAACAGCCATGTCTCCCCGAGGTTTTCCATCTCTTACAAAATCAGCGAAAAAACGTCGATAAACGGAGCAGCCGGAATATATTATCAAAACCTGCCTCTGATCATTCTCTCTCAGCGGGAAGAGAATAAAGAACTGAAAGATCCTGTCGCCTATCATTACATATTGGGAATCAACCATCGTCTAACCGAGAACACGAGGCTGACTCTGGAGGTTTACGATAAAGAGTATGACAATTTCCCGCTCGATCCAACGACACCGACTTTATTTGTCCTGGATGAGTTGTCCTACCGTTACGGATTCTTTTTCGATCATGCAACTCTTGTCGATAACGGCAAAGCCTACTCGCGCGGAGTTGAATTGACAATCCAGAAAAAGCTGGCCGCAGATTTTTACGGTCTGGTTAGCGGTTCTTATTTCAGATCCCGTTATCAGGGTCTCAATGGTGTTTGGAAAGACAGGGTATTCGATAACCGCTACACATTCAGCGCCGAAGGCGGCTATAAGCCGAACAATAAATGGGAGTTCAGTTTGCGCTGGATCTACGCCGGCGGCGCTCCATACACACCGTTTGATATAGCGGCCTCGGAGGCCATAAACAGGGGAGTCTTTGACGGAAGCAAGATAAACGAGGTCCGTTATTCCGATTACCATTCGCTGAATATTCGATTTGACAGGAGATTCAATTTCAAAGGATCCAACTTGATATTTTACTTCAGCGTCTGGAACGCCTATAATCAGAAAAACGTGGCCTCTTATTACTGGAATGAGATTGAAAACAAAAAGGATACCACAAACCAATGGGGCCTTTTGCCGGTTTTCGGCTTAGAATATGAATTCTAATTGACCTTTAGCACGGAGATGTTTCAAGAAGATTTAAGGGAATCGCTGAACCATGGACACTCACCAGATCTGGACCTCTATCAGGACGATTACCGTTATAGTCGTTAGCGTATATGTCATTTTAGTAATCATCGTCTGGTTCTTTCAATCACATCTGATCTATTTCCCTGAAAGGGAAATCAGCATGACGCCGGACCAGATAAGGCTTCCATACGAAGAGATAAGTTTTGAGGCATCGGATGGAGTAAAGCTTTCGGGCTGGTTCATTCCTGCTGAGAATAGCAGGGGAGTAGTTCTGTTCTGCCACGGCAACGCCGGCAACATCTCGCATCGGTTGGAATCGATACGCATATTCCACGATCTCGGGCTATCGGTATTCATATTCGATTATCGCGGCTACGGCAAAAGCGGCGGGGAACCGTCGGAGAAAGGAACATATCTCGATGTCGAAGCGGCCTGGGATTACCTGGTCGAGAATCGACAGGCTGATCCTGCCGGGATAATTATTTTCGGCAGATCGTTGGGCGGGGCCGTGGCCTCGTGGCTGGCGAAGGCGCGGACGCCCTGCGCGTTGATTGTGGAATCCACATTTACCTCCATCCCGGATATCGGAGCCGAAACGTATCCCTTCCTGCCGGTCAGGCTTATGTCGCGCTTTGATTACTCGACTGTCGACCACATTCACGATGTGACTTGCCCGGTCCTGATTGTGCACAGTTGCGACGATGAATTAATATCCTTCAATCACGGGCTGAAAATCTTCGAAGCGGCAAACGAGCCGAAGGATCTGCTTGAAATATCAGGCTCTCATAATGACGGATTCTTGGTCTCGGAAGGGAAATATGAAATCGGTCTCAACCTTTTTATTTCCGCGTATATCGGCAATTAAAGTATCTCAAACCCATGCCGTCTGACATTATCCCTGGAATTTAGCTTTTTGGCATAGCATTGATAGGCATAAAATGCTAAATTACTTGTTGTTCTGATGGGTGAATCCGGTGCCGTTTCGCCAGATATTGGGCAGCAACGGCTACGAAATGATAGAATTGTGAACAACGTATAAGGAAGCTTTCCCGATGACTGAAGCCAACTCTCCACGACCCTCCAATTTTATCAAAGATATCATTGATGAGGACCTGAGGAATAACAAGAACGACGGTCGGGTTCATACCCGGTTTCCGCCGGAGCCGAACGGTTATCTGCATATCGGACATGCCAAAGCGATCTGTCTTGATTTCGGCCTCGCCGCCGAATACGGAGGGCTTTGCAACCTGCGTTTCGATGATACTAATCCAACCAAGGAGGAGGTGGAGTATGTCCGGTCTATCGAGGAAGATATCCGATGGCTCGGATTTGATTGGGGAGACCGGCTGTGTTACGCCTCCGATTATTATGACCAGCTTTACGCGTATGCTATTGACTTGATTAAAAAGGGCAAGGCCTACGTTGACGATCTCAGCGCGGATGAAATTAGAGAGTATCGAGGAACGTTGACGGAGCCGGGCAAAGAAAGTCCTTATCGAAACCGTTCTGCTGAGGAGAACCTGGCCCTGTTCGAGCGGATGCGGGCGGGAGATTTTCCGGACGGTTCCAGGGTGCTGCGGGCGAAGATTGATATGGCATCGGGCAATCTGAATATGAGAGACCCGGTCATATACCGCATACTAAAGGCTACTCATCATCGCACCGGCGATAAATGGTGTATCTATCCCATGTATGATTGGGCCCACGGGCAATCGGACTCCATCGAGGGTATTACGCATTCTATTTGCACTTTGGAATTCGAGGATCACCGGCCGCTTTACGACTGGTTTGTGGAGCAGCTCGGGATTTTCGCCCCCCGGCAAATCGAGTTCGCCCGACTCAATCTAACATATACCGTGATGAGCAAGCGGAAACTTCTGCAGTTGGTGGATGAGGGTTATGTCAATGGCTGGGATGATCCACGGCTGCCCACTCTCTGCGGCCTTAGAAGGCGCGGCTATACGCCGGAGCCGATTCGCAACTTCATGGATCGAATTGGCGTGGCCAAACGGGATAGCATCGTCGATGTCGCACTGCTGGAACACACGCTCCGGGAAGATCTCAATAAGAGCGCCCAGCGCGTTATGGCGGTTCTGCGTCCTCTGAAAGTAGTTATCGAAAACTACCCGGAAGACCAGGTGGAGGAACTGGATTGCGTGAATAATCCCGAGGATTCCTCCATGGGAACGCGCAAGGCGCCGTTTTCCAGGGTGCTGTATATAGAGCGCGAGGATTTCCGCGAGGACCCACCTAAGAAATTCTATCGCCTGGCTCCCGGCCGCGAGGTGCGTCTGCGTTATGCTTACTTTATCAAATGTGTCGATGTGGTAAAAGACGACAACGGCGAGGTCGTCGAGTTGCGCTGCACATATGATCCGGATACCCGGGGTGGTGATGCTCCCGACGGACGCAAAGTCAAGGCTACGCTTCACTGGGTCTCCGCCGATCATTCGATGCCGGCTGAAGTCCGCCTTTATGATCACCTATTCACAAAGGAAGATCCCGGCGATGTTGAAGAGGGGAAAGACTGGAAAGATAATATTAACCCCAACTCACTGGAGATCTTGAGGGGATGTCATCTGGAACCTTTTTTACAGAGCGCCAAACCCGGCGATCGCGTCCAGTTCGAACGCCAGGGCTATTTCTGTGTCGATCCTGATACCACGCCCGGTAATCTGGTCTTCAATCGCACCGTAGGCTTGCGGGACACTTGGGCGAAGATAGAGAAGAAGCTGTAGGGCGATGTATGGACTCTTCTTTTGCTGGTAACGAAGCGCCGCTTGGCAACGAGCACGTTCTTTCGCCTCTGGCTTAGGAGACTATTCAGAATTCTATCATTCAAATAGCGGCGGATGTTTCTTGTGAAAGTTCGTGGAGTCCTGATACTTTTTGGCGACCGCCAGAAGTGTCGCCTCGTCGTATAGCTTGCCGATGAAAGTGATGCTCGTCGGTTCGCCATCCTCGTTGAATCCGTTAGGCAGAACAACACATGGATGGCCGGTCAGGTTAGTCAGGAGCAGGTTGTCTCCCTCGAACGACGGTGAAACGTAAATATCGATTTCGGCCATCAATTCAGCCATCTGTTGAATAAGGAGAGTCCGCAACCGATTTGCCTGAATATACTCGACCGCCGGGATAAATCGCGAGGCACGGAATGAATTCGGCCAGGCGTTTTTGATCTGCCGGACAAGGAGGTCGTCCCGATTTGAACGGGTCAATTCATCGAATGCCGCCGCAGCTTCTGCCCCGAGGATTATCTGCATGGCGTCAACCGGCAGATCGGGCAGCTCTATCTCGATCAGGTCGATGCCCAATTCGCGGAGTTTCTCCATCGTAGCCTTATTCTGTTTCTGAAAAGTAGTGTCTTGCTCGAAATCCTTCTTGAGGTATCCGATACGCAGTTTTTCGAGATCGATGTCGTGCGTATAGTTGAAGGCGGGATCGATAACTGATAGATCCATCTGGTCGGGGCCACGGATGGCATCGAAAACCAGCGCGCAATCCTCCACGGTTCGGCAGATAGGCCCCAACTTATCCATCGACCAGCTCAGAGCCATGGCTCCGGTGCGACTAACCCGGCCGTGGGTGGGACGAAGACCGGTTACGCCACAGCGTGTGGACGGTGAGACGATGGAACCCCAGGTTTCCGATCCGATAGCGAACGGTACCAGGCCAGCGGAGACCGCCGATGCCGACCCGGCCGATGAGCCGCTCGAACCCTGGTCAAGGTTCCACGGGTTGCGCGTCGTATCGGCATACCATACGTCACCCCAGGCGAGCGCACCCAGAGAAAGCTTGGCTACCAGCACGGCACCGGCCTCCTCGAGCTTTTTGATGACCGCGGCGTCGAGATCGATTACCTGTTCCTTGTATGGCATGGCCCCCCAGGTGGTCTTATATCCCTTGACTGCCAGAAGATCTTTCGCGCCATATGGGATGCCATGCAACGGCCCTCGATACTTGCCGGCAGCTATCTCGGAATCGGCCCGCGCCGCCTGCTCGAGCGCAAGCTCATCGGTGAGAGTGATAACACAGTGCAATTGCGGATCGAACCTCTTCAATCGATCCAGAGCCAGTCTTGTTAGCTGCATCGATGTGATCTGACGCGTCCGGACTAATTCCGCCAACTCCCGAACGGAGTAAAAGGCAAGTTCCTCAATATTATCCGGGAGCGCAATATCTGTTACCGGACTCATCTCCAGCGGTCGCCGGGTTATCTCAAATGTCATCCCGGCCGGTATCGGATTGAACAGAACTGACGGCGAGACAGAATTTTCCAGGCTCACCCTGCGCATGTCGTCATAGAATTCCAGGTAGGCTGTAAGCTCATCCAGCATCGAATCTCGCTCTGCATCGGTGAACTCAAGGCCGAATATATCTTCCGCTCCGGCTACCATTTCCTTTGTGACTCTGACGCTGTCCTGTTCCGCCCGGACGCCTCCGGCGAATAAATGCGCGGTCAGGCATAAGAAAATCACGCTTTTGACGATCTTCAATTGCAGCATCGCCTTCTCCTGTTCTGTTTCAAATAATTGCACCACGCCCCCTGGAATAACAATTTATTATTATATGATCATATCTTTAGATAGAGTAGCGAAATTGGCGTGCCGGAAAGTAGTCCAAATGATATTAGGTCTAAATCTCAAAGGCTTTGACGCAAGTTTCATAGGATAGCAAAGGCTTTGTATGATTCTTCATTGAATTACACTTTTGCGGCCGTTGTGCGTATTTTCGTATACGTAAAAGATATGCAGTTTTTTCGTATTGCGTCGGAACAGAATAGAGGTTATTTATAGATAAAATAAGTAGATAATGAGGTTGACCGGACTGGGAATGTTTGCATATTCTTTTGTCTAATAGGAATTAAGGCTGGCGCCGGGACGAATGCGTTTCGGCAAAGGTAAACATCTCATGTGAATATGATTTTAGGGAGGTTGTCGCCATAGCGAAAGTCCTGGCGGGAAAAGGAGTTTAATGCTTATGGATTCAATTTTGATCAGCTACGTTTTGCCCATATTGGGCATCGTGATTCTTTTGTTTTGTTTTGGTTCATTCGTTTTTCCTTATGGTGACAGATTTAAGGGCAAAATCCAGAAGGTGAAAGCTTTCGGATTAAACCTGGAGGTCTCGGTTGTCACATTTTTCGTCATCATAGGAGTGATTTTTTTACTTACAGGCGTATATATTCAGATAAAGAACTACGAGGCGCAATTGGCGAGTTCTAAGGACCAACTGGATTACGCAAACAAAAAGTTGGAGGAGGAAAGAAGGCAGAACGTAACGGCATATATTTCGCTGGAGAATGTCGACGTCGATAGTTTGCCAAAATTGGAAGATGTGGAATGCAAATATTACTTCATGAATGATAGCGATGAGCATGTGGCGGATGTAATGCTGACAAGATCAGGGGATCGATTCAAGATTAGCCTTAAAGATGTTCCTTCCGCAAAAATGATTGAATTGCTGGAGTTCAGGGATCGGATAACAAATAGGGAATGGGAAAAAGAGTTTTTCCAGCCTGCAGTTCCGACATACGTTTTGAAGGAGAATTGAGTTTATGGTTGCTAAGAAACTCTCAGGACCACGTTCGTTATGGTTCGGCGCTTTATTGTCGATTATGCTCTCATCCGGTTCGTATTCCACTGAATGGGATATAGGGCTTGAAAATTCATCGGAGTTTGTCGGCGGCGGGCGTTACAACTGGACGGTATACGTTGTTGCGGAAGAACCTGTTTTAAATGAGATAGACCATGTAGTATATATTCTTCACCCCTCATTTACGGAGCCAAAACGCACAATAGATACGCCCGAAAATAATTTTTCTCTCTCCGCCAGCGGGCGGGGAGAGTTCTTGATCACGGCGAAGATAGTATTCAAAAGCGGTGAAGTAGTCCCAATTGAGCACTGGCTGAGGCTTGAAGCCCACAGGGCGCCAGCCGAAGAGCCCGAGCCGCCGCCACCTCCGCCTCCGCCGCAGCAGGAGCGCGAGCTTGTGGTGGAGAATACCGCGAATTTTCTCAAGGGAGATCGGTGGGAATGGACGATATATATCGCCGCCCCCGATGAGGTTCTGGAGCAAATCGAATGCGTTTATTACATTCTCGATCCATCATATCGGGAACCCAAGCGGGAAGTCTGCGATGGCAGAAGTAATGACTCAGGCAAGGGTTTTTTCCTTACGGATATGGCATGGGAACCATTTGAGGTCAGCGTGAGAATAAGATTCATAGACGGCGAAACCAGGTCTCTGGTGCATCGGTTGAGGACGCCGCACTTGCTCGAAGAGTAAGAGCTGGTAGCGCTGCAATCAATAGAAAACAATAGATTCGTACGGGCCAGTGTTGGTGATAACGCTTATCTGGCGGCGGTTAACCTCGATATCGGGGGATGGGAATAATTTCGATTAATATACATTGATGAAGAAATGCACTGATTTTCTTTTCGAGCTCTTGCAATCCCTATGAGGATTCAGGGGATTTATCCCGCGGGACTGCAGGGCAATATCACATAACCAGATCTTTTAACTGGAAGGGAATCCGACTTTAAGCGTTATTTTTTTTCGCCTCATATATTCCTCTTTCAAGATCCCGTAAGCGTATACGTCATACCAGCGCCTGTTTATACGGCTTGCCTTTCGCCATACGCCTTCCCGAACGAAACCTATCCTGTCCAATAACTTGACGGAGGCGACGTTATTTTGATGTACAACGGCATAAACGCGAACCAATCGAAGCTCAGTGAATGCGAATTTCAGAATAAGCCGCAAAGCCTCGCCGGCGTATCCCCGACGCTGGAATGATCTCCCTATCCAGTAGCCGACCTCGGCGTTCCTATCCTGCCTGTTGATGTTGCGCAGGCCGATCATGCCCACAATCTCGCCGCTTTCCCCGTCCTCGATACCGAAATTGTAAGCCTTATCATCACGGGCAAGACGAGCTGTCAAGGTGATCCACTTTCGCGCCTCGGCCATGATGTATGGAGAGGGCAACCGGGGAAGGAAACGTGCGATATCGCGGTTGTTGGCGTGACGTTGAATCGAAGCCGCGTCCGATCGCCTTAGCCTGCGCAGGGTGATCAGCTTACCCTGCAAAGTAGGAATTGGCATGCGCCATTATAGGTCGTTGGCGTAGAGATGGCAATCGGTAAACCATGGGACATCTTTTAGCTTGACACATATAATTGAAAACGATATCATAAGTTAGGTTACTCAGATAATTCTCGTTGTCGGGGGAGGTCGATATGAAACGAGTTATAGTATGCTTTCTTTTGGTTCTCTGGCTATTGTTCGTTGGCGGCGCGGGTGCGCAAAACCTCTGCCGGTGGGTATGGATCAACTGCTTCTGGCAGAACCCGGAGCTCAGCGATGTAATAGCATTCATCGGTATGTACAGAGGAACTATAGAGCCAGAGTCTACATGCGATTGCGGTCCCAGGGGAGACCATTTCCCGATTTGCGTCGATCTTGATGGCAATTGTATTCCATTGGAGCTTTCAGACTTTGTATATTCCATCGGTTGTTACCGGGGAGTTGTGCTGCCAATAATGTGTCCCGATTGCTCTTGAGGATTGGGCCGGAAACCTCTATTCTCTTCAACGTGTCGGGTTCCTTTTTCCTTTCGCTCACGGTGAAACCCGACCTACTTGTTCTTGTTTTCTCCTGGATAGCCGCCCAAACTGGCTCCGCGAAAATCCTCCCGCACCGGATGAAAAGCATCGACTACGCGG
>CBDVBL010000022.1:0-11237 GCA_965372205.1 uncultured bacterium | reverse complement strand
CTCTCCTGGCTCACCAGGTTGACTGAGATCTCGATGCTGGCTTATACAATTTATTATCTGCATCTGGTTTTCGTCTTTTTCCTGCTATGGTATATGCCGTATTCGAAGTTCGCCCATATGATATACCGTTCCATGGCATTGGTTTATGCAAGGAGCATCGGGCGTGTTAAAGAGTAACGATATTGATTCACCGATCCGGCATTAAGGAGTGAGATACCTGCGGGGAGGATGCGGATGAAGCTTTATCATATTAGAAACCTGCTGGCCATAATGCTAATAGCCGGAATATTCATAGTGGGAGCTATAACGCCCGTGCTTGCATCAGGAGACGGGCACGGCGACAACGAGGAACTGAAACACGAGGTTGATCTCGAGGGCAAGACCGGATTTATTCTATTCATGGCCGAGACATATAACAACAACCGCCTTCTTTACGCCCTGATGGTGACAGCCGTCATGGCCGTTATGGGAACGGTGGTAGCGCAAATTACGGAGCTGGTTTTAAGGTTGATCGGCGTAAGGTGAGTTGAAAACGGGTGGATTTTTCGATGTGTGGAGAGGATTTTGGATTTCTTCAATATATACCTTCCAATATCAGGCATTGAATTCAACATATTGATACTGGTATCCATCGGGTTTTGCGTTGGAACGCTGGGCGGCTTTTTCGGCGTTGGCGGAGCCTGGATCGTTACCCCGGCGCTGAATATCTTCGGTTTCAGCATGCCTTTTGCGATCGGCACAGACCTGGCCCATATATTCGGCAAGTCGATCATCGCCACGGGAAAGCACAGCAAGTTGGGCAACGTCGACTGGCGGCTGGGATTGTTTTCCATCTTCGGTTCCATAATCGGAATCGAGGGCGGCAAGCGTTTCGTCCTGTTTCTTGAAAAGACCGGTAACGTGGGGCCAGTTGTGCGATGGGTATATATGATATTTCTTTTCGGGCTCGGCGCATATATGATGTATGATTATTTTTCAACCATGAAAAAGCGAAAATTAGAAATATCGCCGAGTGAGCAACAGGTCGAAACCACAAGCGCACTGGCCTTGAGACTGCGCTTGATAAACCTTCCCCCGAGGATAGCGCTTCCTACATCGGGCATAAGCGGGATTTCATTCTGGATTGTGTTCGTCCTATTTCTCATAACCGGTTTCCTGTCCGGTTTCATGGGAGTCGGCGGAGGCTTCATTCTTCTGCCGGCACTGATATACCTTATAGGCTGCCCCACGACCGTTGCTGTCGGCACCTCTCTTCTAAGCGTCTGTTTTATGTCGGGTTATGGGACGTTTACTTATTCGCTTTCCGGGCGAACTGAACTTCTGGCGGCTATGATAATGTTGATCGGCGCAGCTATCGGTGCTCAGATCGGCGTGCTGGCCACAAAGTTTATCCGCGGTTACAGCATCCGGATTCTCTTCGCGACAATGATCATTCTGGCGGGCACGTCGGTATCCCTCAAACAATTACATTCCGCTTCAAACATCGAAATATTCGGTATACTTGCGGCGTATGTCGTTATGGGCGCGGCAGGAAGCATGACCCTCTTGATATTTATCAGACTTTTGATCGGGATGAGGGCTCTTAAACGGCAATGATCGATTGAGTGGGAGGCGGAGGCTGTAATTCGTTTTTTTTCTTTATCTTTATAATCGAATTGTATATATTCTCGAATATTCGGAAGGTCGTCCCGCGCTCAGATGATGATGACGACTCGTGATGTTATGAAATTAAGGAGGATATTGTGCCGTTAATAGCCCTGACACGCGGCTCCCTGAGCACTACATACAAACTGGCGGAGAAACTTTCAAAGGAACTCAACTGCACTATTGCCCCTCGTGAGATGGTTATCAGGCATGCCCAGAAGTACGGCATAGCTGAGACCGGGATGGGGGAAACAGGTTTTATGGAAAAGCATCCTCCGCAGATCTGGGACAGACACGCCGCGGTGAGGCGGCAATACCTGATCTTCATGAAGGCCAGCCTTATGGATTTTATGGTCAAGGGGAACGTAGTCTATTGCGGTCATCTCGGGCAATTTCTCCTGTCAGAGGTTCCGAGACTACTCAGGATCAAGGTTGAGGCATCGATGGACGTAAGGGTTGCCGCTGTGGTAAAGGAAACGGGATTTACCGAGGTCAAGGCCAGGGAATATATAGCGGATATAAGTTCAAAAAGAAAAAGCTGGGCAAAATTCCTTTACGGAGTCGATTTCGACAATCCACTGAATTACGACATGATCCTGAATCTGGATAAAATGAGCCTGGATTCCATGACGATGATTATCGCCTGCGCCGTTGACCGGCCGGAGTATAAACTCGATCAGGAAGCCATGAAGATAATCAAAGATGTTCACCTGAAATCGATCGTGCTGGCTGCTCTTGCCCGATCGTCTCGTACGCGAGGTATGGAGCTGGCGGTTGAATGCGACTCGGAGACCGGTCATGCGAAGGTAAGCGGAATGGCCCCGGTGGTCGGTTCCAACATCTGGGAAAATGATATAATAGATGTTATCAAAAAAGTGGAAGGTGTAACTTCTGTGGAGGTTACCTGTTGAAGGAAATCCTCCGCAATCCGCCTTTTCGGTTGTATTGATTCTCGAGAAATCTTCTATTGGTATAATTTTCTATAAAGCAGATTGAAACTTCGGCTCACATGTTACGGGGCCGGAGATGATTCTGAAATTCGGGTCCACAATATCTTGTCCGGGGTTCGAGTCCCCGTAGCGCTACCATGATTTGCGATTACCAGCGGATCAATGCCGAGCATTCAGCCAGATTCGAGGCAACTCGGATTTAGATGCACTGTTCGGTCCGCCTGATTATCTCGTTTTGCAGGGCTACGCCCAGGTTTACGAAGTAATCACTATAACCTGCCACGCGGACTATCAGATCGCGATGTCTCTCCGGTTCGCGCTGGGCCTCGCGCAGTGTCTCGGCGCTTACGACGTTAAACTGAATATGATGGCCGTCCATGAGGAAATATGAGCGAATGAGGTGAACCAGCTTGTCTATTCCGACCTCACTTTCCAGCACCTGGGGCGTGAACTTCTGGTTTAGCAGCGTCCCGCCGGTTCTCAGGTGATCGATCTTGGCGGCAGACTTTAAGACCGCGGTTGGCCCGCGGCGATCCGCGCCTTGGACGGGCGATATCCCCTCGGAAAGAGGCAGGCCTCGCTTGCGCCCATCGGGAGTAGCACCGACGACACTACCGAAATAGACATGGCAGGTGGTCGGGAGGAGATTTATACGAAAATGACCACCCCTGCTGTTCGGGCGGCCGTCGATAGATCGGTAGAAGCTTTCGAACACTTGCCGCAGGATATCGTCGGCGTAATCATCATCATTGCCGTACTTGGGAGTATCTTCAAGAAGCATTTGGAGCAATTCCGCAGCGCCCTCAAAATCTGCCTTCAAAACATCCACCAACTCCGGAAGAGTCAGGCTCTTTTTGTCAAACAGGTGGTATTTGATGGCCGTCAGAGAATCGGTAATCGTACCCATTCCAACTCCCTGGATATAAGAGGTATTATATCTGGCCCCTTCACCATTGTAATCCTTGCCATTCCGAATGCAATCGTCGATCAGAATAGACAAAAACGGAGCCGGGAGATATTTGGCCCAGAGTCGTTCGATAATTCTGTTGCCTCTAATCTTTACATCGACAAAATACTTCAATTGTCTCTCGTAGGCGGCATAGAGTTCTTCAAATGTCGTAAATGAGGCCGGATCGCCGCTTTCAATCCCGATTCGTTTATCGGATTGTGGGTCCACTCCGTTATAAAGAGCGATTTCAAGAATCTTTACCAGATTGAAGTAGCCGGTCAGGATGTAACTCTCTTTGCCGAAGGCGCCGGTCTCTACACAGCCGCTAGCCCCGCCGTTTCTGGCATCCTCAATGGACTTGCCCTGTCTCACAAGTTCCTGTATGATGGCCTCCGTATTGAATAAAGAGGGTTGACCGAAACCGGTTTTAATTATCTCAAGAGCACGTTTTACGAGCCGATCAGGGCTTTTCTTGCTGACCTGTACCATTGAACTCGGCTGTACAATGCGCATCTCCTCTATGACGTCCAGGATCAGATAAGTCAGGTCGTTACTGGCATCCTCGCCGGATTCGGTAACACCGCCGAGATTGATGAGGCAGAAATCGGTGTATGTGGCGCTTTCCTGAGCGGTCACGCCTACTTTTGGAGGGGCCGGTTGGTTGTTGAACTTAATCCAGAATGCCTGCAGCAGTTCACGCGCACGCTCCTCGGTAAGATTGCCCGTTTCCAGATCGTGTTTGTAAAACGGCCAGAGATGTTGATCCAGTCTACCGGGATTGAATGAATCCCAGGTATTCAACTCAGTTATGACGCCGATATGGACGAACCAGTAGTATTGCAGCGCCTCCCGGAACGTCTGCGGCGCATATGCCGGCACGCGCGCGCAGATGTGCGCCATTTCTTCCATTTCACGCTTACGTTTGAGGTCCGATTCCTCGCTGGCCATCCCTTTGAGCCTTTTTTCGTATCGCCCGGCAAAATCAATCAGGGCTTCGCCTGCGATAGCCATGGCCCGGAGTTCCTCTCTCTTATCGAGGGCGTCCGAATCTGTGTAGTAATCGAGATCAGCAATACGTTGATCGATGGCACGCCTGAAATCTGTCATCCCCTGATTGTATATCTTATTGTCCAGGACGGTGTGGCCGGGAGCCCGCTGTTCCAGGAATTCGGTGAATATGCCCGCCTCGTAGGCTGCCTTCCAGTCTTCGTCCACCTCGTTGAATATTCTGTCCCGAATGGAGCGGCCGTTCCAGAATGGTATGATAATGTCGCTTTGTATCCGGCGTTCTTCTTTTCCTACTTTAAACGGAACCCTTTCCCGCGAATCTAAGATATCAAAATCCTCAAGCGAATGAGTGCAGATTTCCGGGTAGGTGGGCGCGGCATTTGGCGCCGGGCCTCGCTCGCCGACAATGAGTTCACCTTCATTAATACATAATTCCTTGTTTTGAAGGATATGCTTAAACGCCAGAGCCCGGGCCACCGGAACTGACACTCTTTCGACAATCCCGCTCTTGTAGAACTCGGTAAGCAAAGTAGCTCGCTCGAGTGAAATGACGGGAATGGCGTTTAAGCTCTGTTCCCGCAATTTGTGTATCCTGTCATTCACAGCAGTTCAGCCTCCAATAGATACCTGATATCCATGTGATTCCAGTATTCTTCCGGCCTGACGAACCTGTTCGGTGGGCATGGTCTGCCAGCGGCGACGCGGATGCCCCATTTCGAAACGCTCTATTTTATCTTCCCCCAGCTTGTTATAGGGGAGAAGGCTTATGAGATGAACATTTGAAAGGCTTGAAAGAAAAAGCGCAATAGCCTCGAGATTGTCCTGTGTATCGGTGATATCCGGGATCATCGGGATACGGACAATTACTTTATCACCCCGTTCAGTCAAACGGGCCAGGTTGGAGAGTATTCGCCGGTTCGATACACCAATATATTTTTTGTGATCTGTCTCATCCATGATCTTGAGATCGTACAAAAACAGATCGACCAGATCATAAATCTGCTCGAAATCCTCCCATTCAGCATGTCCCGATGTATCCACAGCCGTATGGATGCCCAGGCTATGACACTTGCTTAACAGAGTTTTGAGAAACTCTACCTGCATCAGCGGCTCCCCGCCGGAGATGGTCACGCCACCGCCCGATTGATCATAGAAAATCCGGTCTTTTAAGATTTCTGCGATCAATTCCTCGACCGTCACGGTGCTGCCGATTGTCAAATCCTTCATCCGGGAAACCCCATGTGCTCCGCGCGAAAATCGAACCTGCCTCGATTCCGGTTCAGGATTACGGCTCTCGGGATTGTGGCACCACCAGCAGTCAAGAGAGCAGCCTTTGAAGAAGACAGTCGTGCGGATACCGGGACCGTCATGGATGGCGAATTTCTTGATGTCGAAAATGATGCCTGTCTGTGCCACGCGGCTCTCCATAATAACCAATTGGATGCGACCCGCCCGTGAAAGTGCGCTAATCTAAATATACGCTTTTAGCCGGGAAGAATCAACTTGTCAGCGAGAGCAGTAAGGATTATCAGTCGAAATCCCTCGGAATATTTATCCGTCTTAGATCTCATCGGCCGAGGCTGGAGAGCGAGTCTGATATAGAGTGATTTCTATATATCGGACATCGCCGGGGGGACGAGCATTATAAGAGATAAACAACGGATCAGTCGTAGCTGACAAACCATTCCGGGGCGAGCCTCCTGGTAGCCCTTACGATACGTCGATCCTTTTCTTTTAGAGCACCGCGTCCGATCAGGGTTTCGATGACATTTGTCAGAAGAACCATCCTGTCGCGAATCGGTATTATCGCCGGATAATATTCATTAATGAACATCAGACGATATCGTTTTCGAATTCTCTCGTCGGCAAGCATTCCGCCGATGATCCTTTCCATCTCATCACCGGCAAGATCATTCAGAGGCTCCTTGGGGGATTTCATCGATTCCGCAGTGTATTGTACGTCTTGATCGCAATGGAATCTCATTTGCCAGCAATCCATCAGGCCCAGCGAATTAATCGTTAGTACATTGACGGATACCAGATTGTCAGTCGTATCGACTTCCACACCATGCATGAAGGGAAGGAAGTAATTATCGGTAATGGCTCCGAAGGCGCTGATTCCTCCCTTAAACGGATCTTCGAGGATATCCGCGATAGTGAAATACGGTTTCTGTTCGAAGCGGGCGTCCTGGATCAGCATGTACTCTTCTTCGGTGTAATGAAATCGATCACTCCATAGTCGCTCGGGCGTGAAGCTTCCATTTGTAAGGGAGGTTTGGCTGGTGAGCATTCCCAGGGCCTGACCGCCGCGCCAGACAAGTGGCAACGCTCCCACTGCCCATTCAGCGGAGCCGCCGATCTCGCCCATCATCGACATTAATCCCCGTTTGTCGGGAAATTCGAGGTTTTCGAGACCGAGCAGTAAAGCGGGGAATAGATCGCCGTCCTTATCGTAGGGGGTCGTTACCCCGGCTTCATTTAATATGTCCATGGCAGGATAATGCCTCTTGCGATCCAGGAAAAAGGAGCTCAACTGGCCAATGTCCGGGAGTCCGTAAGAAGCGGCGATAATCTCGGCGGCATCGGTTAATTTAGCCTCACGCGGATTGAATTCTTCGAAAAATGCGCCTGCCATCCAGCGCTGGACGTAAATGTCCGGCAGGTGTCTTTTCACTCCAGATTCCGTGAGGAATAATGCGGTCAGGCTGGAATGATCCCCATTTATGGATTTAGTTGTCCCGTCTATGACATCGTTGCCCATAGAAAGCAGAGTGATATTCTTACCCATCGGCAAACCGTATCTGGCACGGTGTTTATCCTTGCCGAACAACGCCCCGACGGCTATGGTGGGGTTTCCGCCTGCCTCCTTGCCCGGTTTAACTCGGACCCCTTCGGTGATCGTTGATTCTATGAGAACTTCCTCGGGCATGGGAAGGGATTCTGTTGTATTCTGGAGAACCTCGGCCATAATCTGGGCTGCTGTTCTATCATTCGCTCTTTTATATTCGTTTTTCAGATCCTTTGTAGCCTCGTCTGCGGGATGCCTCTTCAGGCTGCCGCGACCGATCAGACCTACGGCCACCGCCGATAACGCCGCCGATAAGATCACCGATTCCCTTAACTGCCTGTTACGAAGCGCACCCAGGTTGGACCTGTTATTAGGCTGATGAACCAGACTACGAATGTCGGCTCCTGCGAGCGAAATGTCATACTGGGACAAAACAGCATGGTGACGATGATTGAATTCGATCACCCGATCGGAATCCAAGGCAGAGGTTCTCTCGGCCCCGTTGTATTCCAGACGTTTATCTGCTATGTTGAAGCGCATTTCGCCGCTCATAGAACCTCCATTCCGGGCACAGTTTTTCCATCAGTCGCTTTCTTACGAAGTGACAAGAACAGATTCACCCTAAAATTAATAGATTATTTTCTCGTTTTCAAGTTTATAATAATGATGACAAAACGGCCACGACTTCCGGTGTAATTTTATTTGGACGGCGGTTTGATTTTTGTATAATAGCGTATCGCACAGCAGGGGTTCGAATATGCCCTGGGGCAAAGTCGACCGAACCCCTGTTCCTTGAAAGCTAAACCGGACAATACTGCCTTGAATCCTGAAGGTCATTTCCGGGATGGCAGAGACGATTTAATGGAGAAAATGAGAAAAGGAATCACGGATAAGGCGATCGCTTCCTGTATTATGGAGCAGACCGTGTAATCCTGGTTTATGAGAATGCCTGATATGATATCGATTGCTGACCATAAACCTTCAATGAAGGATATTAGGGGATGAAGAAAAAGAAGTTAACACACGTTACGGAAGAGGGCCGGGCTCGAATGGTGGACGTCGGCGGCAAGGAAGATACGGAAAGATATGCCGTCGTCAGGGGAAGAATTCTAATTTCGAAAGAGCTGTTATCGCGATTTCGGGAAAACTCTCTCGAGAAGGGCGATGCCTTGGCCACAGCCCGCATAGCAGGTATCCAGGGCGCCAAGAAGACTGCTGAACTGATTCCCTTATGCCATCCAATTCCTCTAACCTCCATATCAGTGGATCTGAAGCTGGTCGATAGCCCGCCGTCGGTAGAGATCAAGTCGACTGCCCGCGCCATATATAAAACAGGGGTCGAGATGGAGGCATTGACGGGGGCGGCCGTTGCTGCTCTGACCATTTATGATATGGGAAAGGCCGTTGACAGGGAAATGGTAATAGAATCTATTGAACTGGTGGAAAAATCCGGCGGCAGAAGCGGTCACTGGAAAAGAGGGGATAGGCCTGATTGAAAGATTGGCTAATTAAGCTGAATCTCCGGTTTGATAGAAACGAAATAAGCGGTTCCTTCGGTGATTTGGGTACATTTCTTCCCCTGGTCGCCGGAATGGCGAATCGCTGTGGAATGAATCTGGGACATATTCTGTTTTTCGCCGGGGCGATGAATCTGGTAACCGGGCTGGTTTTTAGAATCCCTATACCGGTGCAGCCAATGAAGGCTATAGCCGCCATAGCGATAGCCGAAGGAATGAATCAGAATATGATTATAGCCGCAGGTATTGCATCGGGTATTGCGATGCTGATCCTGTCATTGACCGGCCTGGCGGACTTCGTTTATAGAATAGTCCCGAAACCTGTCGTTCGTGGTATTCAATTGGGCGTAGGCCTGAAACTGCTTATCAAGGGTGTGGAAATGATCGCCGGCACCGGGCAACTGCTGGCTCCGGATTCGGTGATCACCGCACTGTTTTGTCTGTCTATAGCCCTGGTATCTTTTCGCTATAAGAAAATTCCGGGGGCGTTTATTATACTTATTCTCGGAACGGGATTGCTCTTCTGGGCCAGGCCCGATATTTTATCAAGGCTCACCCTGGGATGGGAATTTCCCCATTTCATTTTCCCATCGACTTCGGATTTTTTAACCGGCATCTGGCGAGGTACGGTGCCACAAATTCCGCTTACGGTCGCTAATTCGGCCATAGCAATCTGCGCGCTGTCGGTTGATCTTTTCCCCAAAAAACCTATCTCTCCCCGAAAGGTTTCGATGAGCGTAGCCATCATGAATCTTGTAAGCTGTCCTCTGGGGGGGATGCCCATGTGTCACGGTTCGGGAGGGCTGGCGGCACAATACAGATTCGGCGCCCGCACGGGAGGCAGCATGGTATTTATGGGTCTGGTCAAGATGTTCTTTGCTGTTGCCTTCGGCAGCTCACTTTTAACAATAATATCGGTATATCCTGCCAGCGTCCTGGGGGTATTGCTTATATTTAGCGGATATGAACTTGCCATTGTCTGCCGCGATCAATATAAATTGTCCCGGATTTTGATAATGGTACTCACGGCGGGTGTGTGTATTGCCGTCAACATCGCTGTGGGGACTATAGTCGGATTCATTCTGGCTCTGTTTTTGTTCAAAGGTTTGCCGGATTCGCAGTCTCGCCGCGTCAATAGTGAGAATGTTACTGAGACGAAAGAGGAAAGTTGATGCGAGAGATCGACAAGAAAGTAAGACCGCATATTTTCCGTATATCTATTTCTGCAGAGAAAGGGTTGAAGAAACGCAATGTAAAAAGTGCCCTTCTTGCGGCCGGTAAGGGTATCAAAGGGGACGCCCATTCCGGATCAGCCAGACCGGTAAGCTTATTGCCATACGAGAGCTTCAAAAAATTAGAGCATCCGGATCTTGACATAAGCCCCGGCGATTTTGCAGAGAACATCACGACCCTGGGGGTTGATTTCGCGAAGTTGACAATTGGCACAAAGCTATCGCTTGGACAGGCGGTGAAAGTGGAGATAATTCAAATTGGGAAAGAATGTCACCTTGAATGCATAATAAGAGAAACCGTTGGTGATTGCATCATGCCCAGAGAAGGTGTTTTCGCCCGGGTGCTGACGGGAGGCGAGATAAAGGAGGGCGATCCTATTCGCATAACAGGCTGATATGATCAGTTTACAGGAAGCGCAAGAGATAATCGAAAACAAGGTGGAAGAACTTCCTTCCCAGAAAGCCGAGCTATCCGGAATAAGCGGTTGCGTATTAGCCGAGGAGATTGTAGCGCCTATAAACGTGCCCGATTTCGCCAGCTCCGCAATGGACGGCATCGCAATCCGTTTTGAGGATCTGAAGAACGACGGCCCCTGGCGGATACCGATTCAAAAAGTTATAGAAGCCGGGAGCGAGAATCAAGATGCTCTTCCATCAGGTGAGGCCGTGAAAATCATGACAGGCGCTCCTTTACCGGATGGGGCGGATACCGTTATCCCGGTCGAAGATGTCTGTTTTGAATCCGAATACGCGATCTTGAAAGATCGCCCTGAAAAAGGCCGGCACGTCCGCCCCCTCGGGAATGATATTCTCAAAGGGGAGAGTCTTCTAAAAAAGGGTAAAGTCCTGTCACCAATTGACTCAGGGATCCTGGCCTCAGTAGGATTCTCTACTGTGAAAGTCGTTCCGAGACCGAGAATTGCATTGATTTCTACCGGTTCCGAGATAGTTAAACCAGGCGGGAAATTACGGCCGGGGCAGATTTATGATTCCAACTATGCTCTATTACGGTCGATGCTGATTCACGACGGCCATCGTCCGAACGAACGAATGCTTATGATTGAAGATAGACCTGATAATATCTTAAAAGCATTACAGGAGTCCAGCGATGAGAACGACCTGGTTATATCGACAGGGGCTGTTTCAGCG
>CBDVBL010000021.1:0-11380 GCA_965372205.1 uncultured bacterium | reverse complement strand
ATTTCCTTCGCCATCAAAACACGCCAAGAATACTGATGCCGACATTTGCAGATCATTTTCCATATCACCATCAAGTTCTTTCCCTGTTTTCCAATCGATAACTATATATTTGTCGTCTTTTATAATAAGATCTGGTTTGGCATAAACTCCATATTGGCCGCATTTGAACCAATTGGCGTATTTTTCTGCATTGTCTAAATATAATATTTCTTTGCCTGCAAACGGGTGCCACAATTCAGTAAAGTTCATAATTAGAATATCACAATCACGTTTTGCCTGTTTTATTTGCTCTTCGGAGATTTGCTGATTGTTTCTTATTTCTATTAAGGAATTCTTTATATTTCGCTCTTCTTCTTCCCACCTTGAATTGAAATACGTCAAAGGAGGCTTTGAAGAGCCAGCTTCATAAGAGTCCCTAATAAAATCTGCTATACCGTTATGAACAATCTCGCCTTTAAACATAGCTAGAGTCTTAAGCCCTTTTAATTCTTTAATTTCATTCTTTTTCGGATGCGAGGATGTTTTTAATGAAGCTCTATACTGATAGTAAAATTTTCTTTTGCACTCTTCCCAGCAATTATCTTGAGTTTTAGACCATTTTAAAACAGCTGAATACGGACTTTCAAAATTCCACTTCATTTTCCTTTACTCCCTCAATACTCCATTTGCCCGTCGGATCACGCAAACGCTGTAATCCATTTGAACCATAATATTATCATCAGGAGGCACTACGCCTCTCCTCTATTCCCGGGGGGTGGGATTTTACCGCCCAAAACATAAGGCGGCTTATTCTTTCTAAGGTCATGTTTCTATTCACCTGTTGGAAATGGATCTTTGGCCGGCTCTACTTTCTCTCTATTGCGAACCTTGCCGTCCGGGCCATGAATGCGCACCTCGCCGCCGCCGGTGTTGGCCGCCAGCCGTTTTGCGATAAGCTCAGCATCGCGCCGGGTCTTCGCGAGATCAATGGGATTATCGGCCCCTTCACGAGTCACACTCCACTTCCCGCAGCTTTTGTCTTCGGAAACATGAAAGTTCGCCATTAGTTTCACCTCTTGTTTCTAAATTCGAGTCCGGCAACTCACACTTGTATAGACAAGGCATTACGCCTTTTTTCTGATCCCGGGGGGTGGGATATCACCGCTTGAAACTCAGAGCGGATATCTAAATGAAGAGTATATTGCCCGTGCTGTCAATATATTTTTTATTGCGCCGTCGGGAACCCCTTCCCGACGGTCCTTGCCTGATGTCAGGAAAGGGTTCCTGACATCGCGGTAGGGTTGTCAATATATTTTTCGGATTTTGTAGCGGTCAGGTAACCCGACCCCTACGGGATTACATCACTTTGTCATTCCCGACCTGATCGGGAATCCAGGACGAAAGCCCACCCCCTGGATTCCCGCGTTCGCGGGAATGACAGAAAAATGCAATCTTAGAAGTCGTCAGGTCAGGCGATCCGATGGAAAATACGTGAGGCGTTACTCCCCGCGGCCGGTGCCCAGCATGATGCCTATCGGCTTGAGCGGTTCCACGTGGTCGCAGACGACCTTCATGGCCGCCGTAATCGGCACCGCCAGTATGATGCCGATAAATCCCCAGAGCCAGCCCCAGTACATGGCCGCCAATAACACCGCCAGCGTATTCAGATCGACCGAGCCGGATGTCAGCCGCGGCGTGATGACGTTGCCCTCGATGAATTGTATGACCAAAAAGAATATCGCCACATAAACCATATACCAGACCGAATTAAACTGAATGCCGGCCACTATGATGGGCGGTATGGCGCTTAATATAGAACCGACGAACGGTATCAAGTTCATGATACCGACCAGCGGCCCCCATATATAAGCGTATTTAACCCGGAATATCAGAAGCCCGATGGTGACGACCACCGCCAGCCCCACGGCCACGGTGAACTTCACCTGAATGAAACCCTTGAGCTGCCGGCTGATCTCCTGCATGATACTCTCGGTGGCCTCCTCCTGCCCGCTCCCGAAAATAGACTTGAGCTTCTTTTGAAACATCTCCGAATCCAAGAGCATGAAAAGTGTTAAGAAAAACATCAGAAGCGACCCGAAGGTGAAACTGGTGAGCGAGCCTAATCCTTTAAAGAAGTATTTGCCGGCCTGCTGAACCTGGCCGGTGTCCAGTTTGAAATCCTCCGATTTTCCAAGGTCACCCGGCAGATAACCGAGATACCCGCCTAAAGACGTCCTCCAGGTATTCAATGTCATTTCAACCTTATCTTTATACTTTGGAAAGGCGGATGCGAAATCCGCAATCTGCCCGATAAGTAAGGTCACCAATAATACGAAGACGCCAAGCACGATCAGCATGACTATTACCACCGCGATTGTATGGGGCAGCTTGAGGCGTTTCAGTTGATCGACCAGCGGCAACAACAGGTAGGTCAGAGCCGTTGCCACCACGATCGGTATCAATATCGGGCTGGCATAATAGAAAAAGGCGGTCGCCGCCGCCAGCGCCATTATAGGCATCATGATCGACTGTATGTCTATGTCTCTGCCATCAGGCATGATTATTCCCCCTGCTTTAGCTGGTTATAATTTCCTTATTGGTCATACAGCACCGATGAGTTTTTTGAAAGCGGTCTCATCGAGAGTTGATACTCCAAGCTTGCGGGCTTTGTCAAGCTTGCTTCCGGGGCTTTCACCCACCACCACGTAATCGATCTTTTTCGATATGGACGACGTTACCTTACCGCCGAGGCTTTCGATAGCTTTTTTGGCTGCGGAGCGGGTGAAATCGACAAGAGTTCCGGTCAACACAAACGTCTTACCAGTAAGCGGCCCGGCCTTCATATTTGTTTCGGTTTCGGGAAACTTGACGCCGGATCTTCGTAGCTTGTTTAAGATATCGATGTTTGTCTTATCTTTGAAGAATGAATAAACCGAGCGGGCGACTATTGGGCCGATGCCCTCTACCTGTTGCAGTTCTTCCTCGGAGGCTAATATTAGATTTTCTATCGATCCGAAATGAGAGGCCAGCAGGTTGGCGGTGTTCTCGCCGACTCCGAATATCCCCAAAGCGTAGATTATTCGAGGAAGGTCACGGGATTTGGATATTTCAAGACCATCAACAAGGTTATGAAACGATTTCTCCCCCATACCTTCTATGCCGATGATCTCCTCCTTTTTTTCCCGGAGATGATACAGATCGGCAATATTTTTTATGATTTCCTTTTCAATAAACGTCTCGACGGTTTTATATCCGAGACCCTCGATATCCATGGCGCCCCTCGACGCGAAATGGAAGATGCGCTCTATCAACTGAGCTGTACAATATAGCGACGTGCACCTGATAGCCGCTTCATCGCCGATTCGTTCGACATGGGAACCGCAGACGGGGCATCTGTCCGGCATCACGAACTCTTTCTCTTTGCCGGTTCTTTTTTCCTTGATGACCTTGACCACTTCCGGGATGACATCCCCTGCCCTCTGCACTACGACCGTATCGCCGACCCTCACGTCTTTGCGCCTGACCTCATCCTCATTGTGCAGTGTGGCGCGCGAAACGGTCACGCCGCCGACCTGAACCGGCTTCAGATGCGCAACCGGTGTCAGCGTGCCGGTTCTACCGACCTGCACATCGATCTTCTCTACGACGGTTGTCTTCTGCACCGGCGGGAATTTCCAGGCTATCGCCCAGCGTGGGGAGCGGGAGAGCTCGCCGGCAATCTCCTGCTGATGATAGGAATCGACTTTTACGACGATGCCATCGATATCATAGGGCAAACTATCCCTTTCTGATAATATCTGCATATAGTAGCGTTCCACTTTTTCGATATTGCTGAATTTCGCCAGATGATCGCTGATCTTGAAGGCTACCGACTCTAAGTATTTCAGTGTATCGTAATGGCCGCCGAAGGAGAGCCCTTCCACCAAGCCTATCCCATAGACGACAAATCTCAAGGGTCTGGAGGCGGTAATCCTGGAATCGAGTTGTCTTAACGATCCGGCGGCCATATTGCGGGGATTGGCGAAAAGCTCCTCGCCGGATTCGCCCCGCCGTTTGTTGAATTCCTCAAAATCTTTCTTCTGGATGAAGACCTCGCCCCGCACCTCCAATAATTCCGGAGGGTCGTTGGTATTGAGCCTCAAGGGAATGGCCTTGACCGTCCTCAAGTTTGCGGTTACCTCCTCACCGGTGATACCGTCGCCGCGCGTCGATCCGGATATAAAGATGCCCTTCTTATAAATGAGCTCTACCGCCAGCCCGTCGTATTTCGGCTCGACAGCATATTCGATAACGCCCCCCTCCCCGGCGATGAGCTCCTGCATGCGACGGTTGAAATCGAGAAAATCATCGTGTGTTGTGGCCTTGTTGAGAGAGAGCATGGGGATGGAATGTTCTTTCGATGGAAACTTATCCAGCGGGGGCGCGCCGACCCGCTGCGTGGGGCTATCAGGCGTTTGAAGCTCGGGATGTTCGGTCTCCAGTTTCACGAGCTCATCGAAGAGGTCATCGTATTCAGCATCGGAGATCTCCGGGGAGTCCAGAATATAGTAGCGAAGATTGTGGTGGTCGATCAACTTACGTAATTCATGGGACCGCTGTTTTGGATCCAATTTCATGGATAGGAAAATACCATCACCAGAATTGAACTGTCAATTTACTATTACCTATAAGGTTATGCCCAAACACAGAATAAGGAAAAAAATTCAAAATAATGAAACAAAATGGTTACTTATTGCGTAATGTGTGGTATATTTAGGGAAGTGAATGACCCTCAAAGAAATAAGGTAAAACAATTAAGCAGGAGATGATGAAATGGTTGATGAAATCGAGGTGATGGAGGCGAGGGGACGATCGTATCTCAAAGGATATTTGATCGCATTCTATATTTTCATGTTCTTGTGGATCGTCCGGTTTTTCTTCCGGCAGAGCGGTCTCAACTACGAACCGATCGGGTATCTGGTCCTCGCCGGTTTGATCCTCCTGGCGTTGATCCAGGCTTTTTCCATAGGACGGCTGGCGCTCTGGAAGAAAAAGGTCCGAGGAAATTCAAGGCTTAATGCCGCGCTCAACAACGAACTGGTAAAGTTGTACGAGCTCAGATCATGGAAGATCGCTTTTTTGAGCGCGGTGGGTTCTACTTTCTTTTTCGCCGTGGCCTCGTTTTTCTATCCTATTTGCGATCTGGTTTTAGTAGCGTTGACATCGCTGATAGTCGGCAGCGGAGCCCACATGACGGCCTTTTACGTGATGAACAGGCCTTAACATGGAAAAACAGCTGCAGAACAAGCTGAAGGTCTTCAGGGCCATGAAAGACTGGACGCAGGAGGAGCTGGCTCGACGGATCAATGTGACAAGAAAGACCATCAACACGATCGAAAAGGGTCATTATGTGCCGTCCACGAGGCTGGCGTTACGGATGGCGCTGGTGTTTGGGACATCGGTGGAGGAGATTTTCCAATTGAATGAGGCGGAGGCCGCCGAGCTGCGCGAAGCCAATTTGTAGATTGGTTTTTGGCAGCCATTGCTCGGAGAAATCAGATAGATTATGCCGGGTGGCTTTCGTTCTGGATTCCGATTCAAGTTGCGAAAGACAACGAGAGCTGGTGCGGGTCTCCTTACAGGCAGGCAGATTGGCCCGAGGGGGTTAACGTAGATACATAACAGTGTTCTACCTCTACAAATAGCACGGTTGCCTGATGGTAATATAATCCCGTAGTGGTAAGGTAACCTGACCCCTGCAAAAACTTCTGACGCCACATAGATGATCTTGAAACACGCCCTGGAAATTCCCATCCAGAAATTCCAAAGGACAGGTCGATGACCTGTCCCTACAGATACGTTCTAATTGAGTAGATTTCTTAGAGCCGTGCCGCTACAGCCTCGGCCACCTCGAGCGTGGTGTTTTTGCCACCCATATCGTAGGTGCGAACCTTACCGTCTTTGATAACATCGGCTATGGCGTTTTCAAGAGCAGTTGCCTTATCTGTTTCACCCAGCCAATCGAGCATCAGTTTGACAGTAAGCAACGTCGCCGTGGGATTGACCTTATACTGGCCGGCATACTTGGGAGCCGAACCGTGGGTCGGTTCGAAGACGGCGTAATCATCGCCGATATTGCCGGAACAGGCGAATCCCAATCCACCGACAAGTTGAGCCGAGAGATCCGAGATAATGTCGCCGAACATGTTCGATGTCACCAACACCGAGTAGTCCTGCGGATTCTTCACCAGCCACATGCACATGGCGTCGATATTGGTCTCCCGGAGAGGAATGTTGGGGAATTCCTTCGCCACCTTACGCGCCGTGCGAACCATCAGCCCGGAAGTCTCGCGGATGACGTTGGGTTTCTCCACCACGGTAACAGAGCTCTTGCCATGCTTCACGGCATAATCAAAGGCGGCCCTGACGATGTTTTCGCTGGCTTTCTCCGTGACAATGCGGCACGAGAGGGCGGTCTTATCGGAGGGTGACCAATCGAACCGTGCCATCTTCTTATTATGTTTGATCAGAGTTTCGCGAAGTTCATCCGGAAGGGGGAAAAACTCTACGCCGGAATAAAGATCCTCGGTGTTTTCTCGAAATACGGTGATATCTATGTCATCCCTGTAATTCAGCGGGTTGCCGGAGTAAGCCTTACAGGGTCTGAGGTTCGTCCGGAGATTGAATCGCTGTCGCAATCCCACTATGGGGGATGAATAGATATGGCCTTTCCCCCGAAGCTCCGGAGTGAGCTCGTTCTCGGCTTCCTCCTTGGGCTTGGAGGTGATGGCGCCGAATAAAGCGCAATCCGTGTTTTTCAATATTTCGATAGTTCTGTCGGGAAGCGGATTTGCCTCGGTCCGCCAGAACTCCCATCCGATATCGGCGGGAATGTACTCGGCATCCAGATCGATCCTTTCCAGTACCATCCGGGCCGCCTCCATGACATCGTTACCGACTCCGTCGCCCGGCATCCATGCAATCCTGTATTTTGCCAATTAGAAATCCTTTACTCTATTACCCCTGCATTCGCCGCCTAATTTATGTGGTTGAAGATTATGGTCAACGAAAAAAATGCTCATAGCTTCCCCGACAGTTATATAAACCGACGGAATAGAGAATTCCTTTATAACCTTATCCGTAGCGTGAAGCGGTGGGTATTGCCGAGGTTGTTTTTCCCGGGAACATAGGCGTAATCGAAGAGATAATTTTGATAAGCCAGACCGCCCCCGACGGCGATCGATCTGGAGTCATATCCGAAATAGTATCCGGCCCTGAAGAAAACAATGTTCTGGTAAATGTACTCGCCGCCGACATTGAACTTGGAGCTTTTGTTGCCCCATTCGGGCCTGAAAAGATCCGCGGAAAGCAGGATGCCCTCGTAGCGGGAATCCTTCGGCGTTCTATAAGATGCGCCGAGCCGGTATTCTCTGGGAAGGTCGAACGATTCACTTACGAACTTAGGCCTGGTCCCCAGATTCCGGATCGATACACCGATGGCTATCTCCGGAGCGGGGGTATAGAAAACACCGATATCCAATGCCAGCGCCGTAGCATCTTCCAGATCGAGTTTCTCATAGGCAATCTTAGCGGAATTGCCTATGGAGATCTTCTCGGTAACCGGAGCGGCAACAAAGAAGGAAGCCGTCACATTGTGCTCATCGAATGTCCCCAGGGGTTCATCGGTAGGCGAGTTCCCCCGTCGCTCGATATCGGCGACGGTGCCGATGTTGACGCTGAGACCGTAACGAAGCCTACGAAAACGGGTAAGAAGCGAGAACTGCTCGATGGAGACATCTTCGAGGTACGATATGTGCGCAAATGAGAACTCGGTGCCGTTCATCATGGCGGCGGAGGCAGGATTGAAAAACGGCGCACCGGCATCGCCGCTTACCGCCGTAAAGGCCTCGCCCATGGCCGCTGCTCTGGCGCCTACTCCCAGGAGCATAAACTCAAAAGAGCTTTCTCCCACGTCAGCGTGCGATGCGCCGCACAGGACGATTACCATTAGCGGAACAATGAATTTAGGAAATTTCATGCCATCAGAAACCAATATTCAGCGTAAATAAATGTCCTGCAGAGGTTCCATGCCTGCCGAGCAGGAATGCGTATTCAAGACCGAATGTAATATCCTTGAATTCCTGAAAAATGGATGCCCCGAACGTCGGAGACCCCCTATCGAGTCCGATCCTCAGTCCTGCCAGGCGAAAATCTTCTTCGATCTGCACAAAGACATCCTCTTCATATTCGTCTTCGACCAACCGAATGACTTTTTTGGTGAACCAGTACTCGCCACCGGTCCTGAAATTAAATCCGCTCTTATCACTGGTTTCAAAGTCTATTGCCGGAACCAATCTTCCCGAGAGAAAATTTCCGGCAAGTCCGAAATTCACCATTATCGGAAACTTCTCGTCGTAAGTTCCTCCTTCACTCCAGTATTTGCTCGATTCCCAGCGATAATTGGAGCCGATATTCTTGAATACCGCACCGACCGAGATGTTCTCATGCGGTTTCCCCATAACGCCTACGTTCAACCCGACCGCAAAGCTCTCGAGGTCATCTAATTTTTCCTGAATATATTGCAGGCTTGCCCCGAAAGACATTCGAGGGCTAAGGGCTTTGGCAAATGAGACGGCGAATGCATTACTGCTGTTACCGATCTCCCCCAGGATCTGGCGCGATTCTCCTCTGCCTATTACATCCGATACACCGGCGTTAACCCAGCTGGCGGCCATGGCGGCTTCGCCCCTGATAGGGAATGAAATTGCGACATATCCGAAATGCCGATCCAGAGAAAGGGTTTTGTAGCTGGATGTGAACATAATTTTCGGCAAGAAACCCAGGCCTGCAGGATTATAATACACCGCCTCTGCCCCTTCAGCAACCGCCGTGTAGGCGCCTCCCATCCCCAGGGGACGGGCGCCGATTCCGTTCCTCAGGAAAGCGCCGGCATAGCCCCCGGTTCCGGACGCAAACGTGGCGGGAGCAAAAGACGACAGGGTCAACAGGAAAAGAAGAATCAATCTCATTTTATCACCACCACCTTCCCCCAGAGGTCATCGCCGGAGTCAAGCTCGATTCTATAGAAATAAACACCGTTGGCAACCAACTCACCATCATCGTTGGTACCGTCCCAGACGATATCATCCGATTCCACTCCCCCGCGTCGGAAGATCCGGGAGACGATCATCTGAACGAGTTCCAGGTTAATATCGTAAATTCCGATAGTGGCCCAGGTATCCGACTGCGGCTTAAAATGAATAGTTGTGCCCTTTCGAGTAGATTGAAACGGCGAGAACGGCGAAGGATAAGCATAATGATCCTCCGGGTCGCGGCCGGATCGAAACACATCCCATTCTCCGGAGGGCTGTCTCATTACCACGCCATCGGAACCGCCGCCCCAGACGATGCCATCGATCACATCGACCGCAAAGAACGGTGCATTGTCCTGGTAAAACGTTTGATCCTGGGAGTCTCGAAATCCCGAGAGAAGCGTCCAGGATGTATAGTCACCGTTTGACACGTAAAGACCGAATCCGGTAGCGACATATACCGTATCATCGGCAAATGAAAAATCCCAGGCCTCGACGGTGTTCGATATTCCTCCGATAGGAGCCTCATGCCACGATGCTCCCTCATCCTGTGAAAAGGCCACCCTCATATAGCCGGAAAAAGCCGGCCGGCATCCAGCCCAGATCGTTTTGCCTCCAGTTGTATTCTGTACACCGAGGGCAACGACAAAATCCCCCGGCAGCCTCAACGAATCGGTTACGGTGGTATCGTTGCGAGTGATATGATAGATGGAATCGGGGTATGTATTGAAAGTCTGGGTAGTTGTATCTTTGAGAAAATAGAAATGTGTGATTCCAGCCGCGCTTCCGCCCCAGACAGAGAAAGTGTCCGGGAATGCCGTGGTATCAACCTGTACCGAGAAAAACCGATTCGTAAGCCTCCTGAAAGTATCGTTATTGAAATCTACCGAATCGGAATTGATGGAATCAAGCTGGGATGGATAAAGGTTTTCCCAGGTTACACCGAAGTCGGTGGTACGTATCAGCCCCCCGTAAAAGCAAGCCGAGAAAATAATAGAGTCGTAAACCGCCAGATCGTAGGAGAGCATGCCCGGCCAGGTGGCCTGCTTCGGTGTGAAGGTCTCCCAGTTAGTACCGCTGTCGGTGGTTAGAGATATACCATCGCCAAAAGGCACGCGTTCACCGCCGATGGTCTCCGAATGAGAACTGGCCACCCAGACACCCCGGTTGTTGGCCGCCAGCGCCGAAACCTCATCCCTCGGTAAACCATGGCCCTCGCCGTATGTAGTCCAGGTTTCTCCATCGTCAAGAGTAACCGCCGCACCTCCGCCACTTCCCAGCCATACGGATAACGAATCATGGGCGATATCGATTACAGAGTTTGATGTCAATCCCGATACGCCGTCCTGGAGACTGATGGATACGGAGCCTGTGGCTGTGGCTGCAGGCAATATCAGAATCAACACGGTTGTCAGCTTTTTCATCTACCCTCTCTAATATGCTGTTATTACTATTTCCGGATTGTTGGACCAGTTACCCTGTATATCCAGCGCATAGAAAGTGAAAAGGTAATCACCTGATTGATTTTGAGGAGCAGGTGCCTGAATTCCCAGAGTAAAAATGCTATCTCCTTGATTGATATCGCCGAATTGCCCATCATCATGAAGGTAACGATGGGTACCGTTAGATGAACCATCCGGCCTGGTTACAATGAAGTAGACAGAGTCTATATCGGCCAATCCGTCCGGATCGTAGGCGTTAATGAATATATAATAGATATCCAACGATCCTTTTTCCAGCGAATCGGGCCCGACGGGGTTAAATAGAACCGGCTTATCACCATCGACAATCCAGAAAATCGTATCGCGTGGCATTGAAATATTGCCGCCACTATCCATGGCCCGGGCACTGAACCGATAAAAACCGAATTGGAATTCTCCATCCAATGGCAAGAATTTAGTCGAATATCTACTATCCCCGGAAACCGTGTCCGGGCCAAGACCATCATCTCTGAACAGGGCCAACTCGGAGGATAGATCTTCTTCAAGATAATAATACGATCCCCACACTGAGTCTATATCATCGATCCCCTGAGGATCAGTAACCAGGATTGAGACGACCATAGAATCGGCATAATAATGGTTCAATTCTAATATTATATCCGTTAAGCCGGGAGCTTGCGGTTCAGTACCGTTATTGCCATCGCATGATATGTTTATGAATATATATATGCATAATAATATGGTGGTGATTATTTTTGTGCGCATAAGGTCTCTTATTGATCTCCTTCTCCAAGTTCGCAATTAATCATTATTGTATTAAGATAGGCGTCTCCTCGATTTTGGTAAAGCTAAAAATTCAACAAAATCTCAATTTACAAGCCTCTCCGG